>NZ_JBLYZG010000007.1:0-150413 GCF_049310245.1 Endozoicomonas sp. ALB115
CCATCACCTGATTTCTTGGCCTCATCCCCAACCAGACTTGTTTCAGTCCCTTCAGGCATTGGCTTGAGCGAATCAGGAACCGATGTGGTCTCACTGCCTGTAATGAAGGCCCCCGGTGCTTCGGACGCTGGACTGGTTTTAATTCCCTGGTCAACTGGGGATAAAAGAGAGGTAACGTCAGAACCATCGCCTGATTTTACAGCTTCATCCCCAACCGGACTGGTTCCAGTCCCTTTAGGCATTGAACCGGGTGAGCCATCAGGAACCGGTAAGGTCTGAGTGCCAGTAGTGGAAGCACGCCGCGCTAAGGATGCTGGACTGGTTCCGGTCCTCTGGTCAACTGAAGATGAAAGAGAAGCAACGTCAGAATCATCACCTGATTCTTTAGCTTCATCTACAACCGTACTGGTTCCAGTCCCTTTAGAGATCGCCCCGGGTGAGCGATCAGGAACCGGTAAAGTCTGAGTGCCTGTAGTGGACGTACGCCGCGCTTCGGAGATTGGACTCGTTGCAGTTCCCTGGTCAACGGGAGATAAGAGAGGAGCAACGTCAGGACCATCACCTGATTTCCCGGTTGCATTCAAAGCCGGACTTTTTCCAGTACCTTCAGGCATCGGCCCGTCTGACTCAGCAACCGGTAAGGTCTGAGTGCCTGTAGTGGACGAGCGCCGCGCTATGGACGCTGGACTGGTTTCAGTTCCCTGGTCAGCTGAGGGTAAAAGAGAAGCAACGCTAGAACTATCATCTGATTTCCTGATTTCATTCACATCCGGACTTTTTCCAGTCTCTTCAGGCATCGGCCCGGATGAATCTGAAACCGGTGAGGTTTGAGTGCCTGTTGTGGACGCTCGCCGCGCTGAGGACGTTGGACTGGTTTCAGTTCTTTGATCAACTGGAGATACAGAAGAAGTTACGTCAGACCTATAACCTGATTTCCCACCTTCATCTTTGGCCTTATTGGTCACCGCAGGCACTTCATGCCCATTTGTCGCGATCAAGGCATCGTCACTGATTACGGCCGGTGTTTTCTCATCATCGGGCCTGGCCACGGTGCCGCTGCGCACGGCTGATGTTGTCTGGCCATCCGCTGAAGCAGGAGTCACAGGGTGCGACTCATCACCTGATACCTCTCCCTTGGCTGGAGCTATAATTTCTTGCTTTGTTACACCCGGCTCTCCAACACTGTAATTGCTGAGTATATCTCTAAGCTTTCCTTCCGAATCAATCAGTTGTTTGCCTGTGATTAACGTTTTGTCGTAGCCTGCGTTAAAATGCCAATCCCGGATATCATCCATTGATGAAACAATGATTTGTGCAAGCTCTTTTGGGCTGCTTAGATCCACTCTTTTAAGATCATTCAGGTGGTTTTTCAGCTTTACTGAGAAATCAGCATCCAGATTTACTTCTTTTTTTGCTGATTTGGTTTGAATATCTATTAATATGTTCTTAACTTCATCCCGGTCTGACTGTAGATTTCGACCGTCAGCCTTTATATCACCACCACTGTTCAGTGCTGTTTCCACATCCCGAAAATGATCAGACTTTAACAATCCCCTGATTTTTATATCAAGAACAGGAACCGAGCGAATCCTTCTGGCACGAAATGGTGTGCTTGAATGATCTGGACGTCTCAAGTCAGACTGGATATATCTAGGGGGTTTAGAGCTTTTTTCCTTAGCAGTTTCCTGATGATCACCCCGGAGGAGTTCTGGCGGTGTTGAAAAACTGGTTCCTCTTGGACCATTGACATTACTCATAACCTGTCCTGACTGTTTGTTGTCCTTAACTATCAGCAGGCAATCAGTTGAAAAAACATCATCAGATCCGGTTGCCGGAGTCTGATTAATCCATGATTACACTTATTTAATTTCAGGCTAGCAGAATAGAAGGGCTTATTTAGTCTTTAAATGAAAACTCAGAGCAGTTATCAATAAAACCGAACAGATTGAACAGTTTTTTTTAAATTCTCAAACAACCACCTTTTAAAAATTCATTCAGTACATTTTTTTGACTAGTCTGAAAATAGACTGCCCAGGTACCTGTATCCATGCAGTCCTGCGGTGGTCGGCAGCCTGACGAATAAACCAAAATAGTTCATGTTCACCGCCCATTTCCTTTCCAGAGCATTAAAAGTAGCTAACCGCTACTGAACTGTCAGCCCCTTCTCTTTCGGATTCCCAAGATCCCGCAGGGTGTTTTCCAGCTGTTGCAACCGCAGGGAGACCTGGCTCTGGAAAGCGCCCAGCTTTTTACTGAGTTCATCCTGGGTTTGCGCAGAGGCTTTTATTTGCTGCTCGACACTCTGCTGTGCAGATAAAGTGCTCTTTAAGCCATCAATTTCAGCTTTCAGTGCTTCAACACGGCTAACCATATCCGAATTGGCAACCAGCTGCTCAGTGGTCACAGCCTTAATGACCTGGTCCAGCTCATTCAGCTTTGAGACCGCCTGCTCGGAGGACTTTTTAGCCGCATCAAACTGTTTGACAGCAAGGTCTACTTTCTTCGCCCCCTGGTCAATCTTATCTTTATTCTCATTAATCCACTGACGGTTTCTTTTGTTAGCAACATCCCAGAGCTTGCGAATTTCAGAGTTCACTTCTTTAAGTTCTGAGCGGAAGATGGAGTCACTCTGGTTAATGGACTCACCGGTTTGAGAAACCTGCCCGGTCACCAGCCCCAGTTGATCCCGGGTTGCCTGAAGCTCCTGCCGGGTCTCCTTCAAGGCCTTCTGCAACTCAGTCACCTGCCAGTAACCGCCAGCAGTAACACCAGCCAGAAGCACAAACAGAACACCCGAGACCAGATAGCCCGCACCGCTGCTTTTACCGTTGGCTGCGGATTTACTGAAACTTTTTGGCCCGAAGCCTGTGGAACGGTGCCTGGAAGGACGCTGGTCAGCGGTTATGGATAAGTCCTGGTTTGACTGATAAATCTTGTTATCCTCTTGCATACTCACTGCTTTCCATCAAAAACACCGATCAATTTGTGTATTTATTAGACTCGGACGAAACGGTGTTCCCGGCTCCTGATTGTTCTGAACAAATGAGGAACTATTGTAAAAGAAAGAAATCCTGCCCCCAACCTTTTTATTCAACGTAAAGGAGTGAGTTGGGCTTGAAATTTCTGCGGCAAACCTCAAGATACATCCCACATGGATTCGTAGTAGCCACGGTGCTACTATCGCTTTGCGAAAAATCAGGTCTCTGAACGAAACCAATACTATTCCAACCACAGCGGGAGAACACAAATGGCTTTTCAACTGCCTGAGCTGCCCTACGAGCGCAATGCCCTTGAACCACATATCTCCAAGGAAACTCTGGATTACCATTACGGCAAACATCACCACACTTACGTGGTCAAACTGAACGGTCTGGTTGAAGGCACCGAGCTGGAAAACAAGAGCCTGGAAGAGATCATCAAGACGTCTGAAGGCGGCATCTTTAACAACGCTGCCCAGGTATGGAACCACACCTTCTACTGGAACTGCCTGAGCCCCAATGGTGGCGACAAGCCTTCCGGTGAACTGGCAGCAGCTATCGACAAAGCCTTTGGCTCTTATGATGAGTTTGTTGCCAAATTCTCTGACATGGCCGTTAACAACTTTGGTTCCTCCTGGACCTGGCTGGTAAAAAACACCGACGGTTCCCTGGAAATCGTCAACACCAGCAACGCCGGTACACCAATCACTGGCGACCAGAAGCCTCTGCTGACCTGCGACCTGTGGGAGCACGCTTACTACATCGACTACCGTAACGTGCGCCCAGACTACCTGAAAGGCTTCTGGGCCCTGGTGAACTGGGAATTTGTTGCGGCTAACTTTGCGGCTTGATCAGTCAACTGTCAGATACCCAATTAAGTTGGGAAACAAACCTGACTAATTGGCAAATAAACCTGTTGAGTTAGGAAATATTTCCGAGACAGGAGTCTATACCGCCTGATAAGAGTGCTTATCAGGCGGTATCTAAAATACTAAAAAGAGATAATAGCAACTTCCCTTAATTTCAGATCGGAAAGAAAATATTCCACTCGGGAAAAGCAAGGTCGTGGCACTGGCTCTGGCTCAGACTAGATCCCCGGACTTTTCATCACTGAAGCGCCTGCATTACACGGTAACCAGAAACACTCTGTACTAACCTCAATGTATCTGAAGACCTGCAAAACGGATTTAGTGAATGTTTCATCTATTTTTACGGTTCGCAAGAGTATTGGGATAAGTAATATGCAGACGACAAATTTCACACAAACAGAATGCAGTAAACCCTGGTCGATAAGAAATACTGATTACAGCGACACGGGATGTTTACTGGGCTGTGCTGCGGGTTGTTTCCTGGGGCATTCTGTAGTCATTTATAGCGGTGCTGGATGTCTTCTTGGCGCAGCCATTAATACGCTCTGCCAAAACGATTATAACGATAAACATTGTAAAGATCTTAAAATTATACTCTTTGGATCAGAAGAGCCTGTCAGCAAAAGATCCAACAGTATTCCTGTTACTGACCAACCGAAGCGTTGAACAAAACCGGGGCGCAATTCCACTCACTTTTGGATAGGAGCAATTACCGCGCAGGGCAGTCTATTATCGGACGCCTTAATGAATCAGGGCTTTTAATGGCTGCCAGATTTTTGTGGTTGCCATCCCTTGAATTCTGGTGAACAACCTTCTTTGCCCGGTGCAAAACGGGCAGGCTTGTGCCTGACTTAGGGATTTGAACAACAATCGTCTTATTCCAGGTTTTGTTTTATGGAATTTTCTCTGCTGATTTTTGTCCTACCCACAATTGAGTCATAAAGCAGGCAAAGCAATGAACGCGGCAGGTTTCGCATTTAATTGTCCTATTTGTTTCTACGACGGCTATATCGGAGGCCAAACTGGTGGGAATTCACTGGTCAAAACCTCTTGCCCGGCATCCCACGTTTTCCACCTGAAGTGCATCACCGAATGGCTTGAAAGTAATCAGCAGAAGATAAAAAGACTTGATCAACGCCAATGCAGTCAATGCATGCAACCGGCACTGCCACTGCTTCTTTTGGACAGGAGTAACGTCATTGACAACGAATCAGCTTATTGTGAGTCCGTAATGTTTAATGCCTGCCGTACCGGAGAGCTGGCAACACTGAAGATGTTGCTGCGCGAAGACGAGACCCTGGCAAACCGGACTTACCGTTCGGTGCTCACCGGTCATTCTGAACACCTGTTAGTTGTCGCCATCAATTACGGCCATTATCATTGTGCCCGGGCTCTGATCGACTGCGGTGCCGATGTCAATGCCGCTGGTCACGATGCTGAGACGCCCCTGTGTATCGCCATCCGGAAGAGCTGCTCCGAGGTTGTCGACATGTTGATCAGGGCCGGTGCCGATGTCAATGCCGCTGGTCACAATGGTGAGACGCCCCTGCGTATCGCCATCCGGAAGGGCCGCTCCGAGGTCGTCGACATGCTGATCAGGGCCGGTGCGAATATCAATAACGTACTTCGCACCGCTGTCCGGGAGGGCAATGTTCGACTCCTTCGATACCTGATCAGCACCCACCCCAGCCAACCAGCCCTTAATACCGCCCTGCGCGATGCTGCCGAACGGGGGCAGGCGCTGTGCCTTTTCATCCTGATCTTTGCGGGAGCGAACGACCTTAACGGTGCCCTTTACGCTGCCGCCGAGCGGGGGCATACACAGTGCATTGATATTCTGATCACAGAGGGAGCAAACGACCTTAACGGTGCACTGTACATTGCTGTTCTGACGGAAAACATCGCGGGCCAGGTTGTTCTGACCCAACAAGGAGCAAATATTGCTACCGTACTGCACACTGCTGCCAGACAAGGTTCCTGGGAATTTTTCAATCTCCTGAGCGACCCGACACACATCAATGACACCGATGCAGAAGGTCAAACGCCGTTGCATATCACCGTTGCCAACGGGCATTGCAAATGCGTGGAAAAGCTGCTTGAAACCAGGGGAGTGAATATCAATAGCACTGATAGCCTCGGCTATACGGCTCTTCACCTGGCTGCCCGCAATGGCAACACAGAGATCGTTAACATCTTGCTGGCCGCTTACGGCATCAATACCAATGCCAGGAATAAAGATGGCTGGACGGCTCTTCATTTAGCGGCCCGCCGAGGCCACACCGAGACTGTCAAGGCGTTACTGGCGGCTCGCGATATCAAGGTTAATCGGAAAGATCACGATGGCTGGACGGCTCTCCACATGGCGGCCTGGAATGGCCAAACAGAGACCGTCATGGCGTTACTGGCAGCTGACGTTATCCAGATTAATGAGAAAGATCACGATGGCTGGACGGCTCTCCACCTCGCGGCCAGATACAATCATCCAGAGTCCATCAAAGCGTTACTGCTGGCTCCGAGTATCCACGTCAATGCAACAAATACCAATGGCTGGACAGCTCTCCACCTCGCTGCCAGATACGGCTGTCCAAAGTCCATCGAAGCGTTAATGACCGCTTTCGGCATCCGGGTCAACGAGATGGATAAAAATGGCGATACGGCCCTGAGCCTGGCTACAAGGTTTGGTCACACCGCCAGTAAGGAACTTCTTGTTGAAAATGGGGCAATTAATCCACCGTTCTGCCATCTACTATGAGCCATAAAATTCGGGATCATTCATTAAACGGCTAAAACAGCTTAATCAAAAACGCCTCGTTCAAAATACTGTTTTAAGGAATTTTCTCTACCGATGTTTGTCCTAACCACAACCCTTATCACACAGTAAGCTTCAGCCATGCACAGCGTCAGCGGCAACACCACAGATTTTTCCTTTAATTGCTCGAACTGTATAGGCGACGACAGCAATATCGGAGGACAATATGGCGGACATTTACTGGTCAAAGCCTCTTGCCCGGAGTCTCACGTTTTCCACCTGGAATGCATCACCCAATGGCTGGACAGTGATCAGCAGAAAGTAAAAAGGCTTGATGAACGCCAATGCAGTCAATGCATGCAACCGGCGCTGCCATTGGTTCCTCTGGACGGTAGCCAAGTCCCTGGCGACGAATCGCCCTATTGTGAATCCCCGATGCTTAATGCCTGTCGTACCGGGAATCTGGAAACGCTGAAAATACTGCTGGCCGAAGATGAGACTTTGGCAAACCGGACTTACCGTTCAGCACTCACCGGTCATCCTGAACACCCGATAGCTGTCGCCATCAATTACGGCCATACAGATTGCGTCCGGGTCCTGGTCGACTGCCATGCTGATGTCAATGCCGTTGGTCACGATGGTGAGACACCTCTGCAAAATACCACTACCCGGCAGCGCCAGACCATTGACTTGCAAATGCTGCTGACCGGGGCCGGCGTGAATATCGATAACGTACTGCACACCGCTGTCCGGGAGGGCAATGCCGAACTCCTTGAATACCTGAACAGCACCCAACCCAGCCAGCGTGCCCTTGATAACGCCTTGAATGAAGCCGCTGGGCAGGGGCAAACGCAGTGCCTTGAGCCCCTGATCAACATGGGAGCAAACGACCTTAACGGTGCCCTGAGCGAAGCCGCCGAGCAAGGAAAAACCCAGTGCCTTACCACCTTGATCAACATGGGAGCAAACGACCTTGACGGCGCATTGCGCGAAGCCTCCAGATGGGGGAAAACGCAATGCCTTGAACTATTGATTAGCAAGGGCGCGAAAGATCTTTACGGAGCCTTGTATATTGCTGTCCTGACGAAAAATGTAGAGATACAGTGCATTCTGATGAGAAAAGGAACGGGTCTTAATACCTTATGGAGCACTGATAACAAAGAGAATCCTATGACAAGTTTCATTCGCAGGATCATCATCAGTTACCTCAATACCACCGATGAAGCAGACATAAAACCACTGCATTGCGCCGCTGCCAGGGGCTATACCAAAGGCCTTAAAACGCTGATTGAAACCAGGGGAGTGGATGTTAATGCCACTGATTACCATGACCATACGGCTCTTCGCATCGCTGCCTGCTGCGGCCACACAGAGACCGTCAAGGCATTACTGGACATTCCCGGGATCCAGGTCAATGTTGAGAATACTTCCGGCGAAACGGCTCTCCACTTTGCTGCCTGGAGTGGCCACACAAAAACCGTCAAGGCATTACTGGCCGCTGACGGCATCAAAGTCAATCTGCGGAATTGCATTGGCTGGACGGCTCTACATTTTGCCGCCAAATTCGCCAGTCCAGAAACCATCAAGGCGTTACTGGAAGCTGACGGCATCAATGTCAATGAGAAGGATGACGGAAACTGGACGGCTCTCCACGTAGCTGCCGCATACGGCAATGCAGAGAACGTCAAGATGTTACTGGCTGCTGGCGGCATCAGGATCAATGAGAAGGATGACGAAGGCTGGACGGCTCTCCATTTAGCGGTCTACGACGATGAAACAGAAGTCGTCAGGAGGTTACTGGAAGCTGACGGCATCAAGGTCAATGAGAAGACTAACGATGGCTGGACGCCTCTGCACCAGGCTATCAGATACGCCAGTGCAGAAACCGTCAAGGTGTTACTGGCTGCTAACGACAGCGGGATCAATGAGAAGAATAACAAAGGCTGGACGGCTCTCCACCTGGCTGTTGGATTCGCCAGTGTAGACATCATCAAAATGGTACTGGCAGCTGACGGCATCAAGGTCAATGAGAAGAAAAACGATGGCTGGACGGCTCTCCACTTAGCTGTCTATCGAGGTGACACAGAGATTGTCAGGTTGTTACTGGATGCTGACGGCATCGAGGTCAATGCGAAGACCAACAAAGGCTGGACTGCTCTGCATCAGGCTGCCAACAGTGGCAACACAGAGATCGTCAAGATGTTACTGGCTGCTCCAGGTATACAGATCAATGAGCAAAATAACACAGGCTCGACGGCTCTCACCCTGGCTACCAATTACGGCTACACCGCTTGTGCAAAACTCCTTGCTGAAAGCGGGGCAGTAGATAATCCATCGCCCTGCCCGCAACAGTGAGCAATGAAATGGTGGAACTCCGTTATTGAACATTTAGCGCCCTTTTTCAGTTCTATAAACACAGGCTTCACGGTAAGGAAGCAGTCATGAATATCCCGCAAAGTAATCATATTACCAATTACCTGTTTAGCACTGATCATAATGTTGTTTTTCAGGAAAGCACCGGAAACGCACTGCCGCCTAATTTAAAACATGAAATGCTGAAAATTTACCAGCAAAGCCCTACCCGCTTCAGTGAAGATAATCACAGCATTCCCATTAATCAGAGGAATATTGAACTGATCCATGTATTGCCAATTCTGGCTCAAACCGATTACTTTCTTGAGAAACTAAATAGCCATGCCCTGGAGTTCTGTAAAAACATTAACAAAATTCATTCAATAGATATACAAATGTCCCTCTGGGATACAGGCCCCTTCAAAACATTATCAGATATCGGGAAGTTCATGGAATCCATTATTGCCAGGCACAATGATAGACGTGATATAACTCATAATGAAAAAATAGCATTCAGATTTCTGTTAACCGGTTTATTAAAAATGGATCATGATTTGGATGTTTACAATTCAACCCACATATTGAATATATTATCGAAATATTTTCACCCCGACAAAAGTATCAGACATTGTGAACTCTTCTCATGTATCTTAAGCAAAGGACCACGACTTGCCATGGTGATATATGATGTGTGGAGCTTAAATAATACGCCGAAACTCTCACTTCTGAAAAATGAGGTTTTTGGTATGTCCGTTTACCGGTTAATTACATTAATTTCCAGGCTAAATGAAAGCATACATGAAATCCCAAGAGTTGCAGAGCGATGCCAGCTTCGCAAACAGATACAATTAAGGTTAGAAACACTCCAAAGCATTAGCCTGAAAGAAAACCTGTTAAAGACACTGATCAAATACAATGAACAAGCACTACTGGAAGCATTGACAAATCGTGCAGACTTCAATATCAATGAACTGCGTATTAGTGGAGAAACACCACTGATTTACGCTATTAAACAAAGAAGCCAATGGATTATCGAATTTTTAATAAAAAAGCAAGATATCAATACGCTTGGCCTGGAAAAAAAAACACCCCTTCAAATAGCCATTGATTGCTACAGTAAATATCTTGATGAGAATGAATCCGGTGATTCTTGCAACCCCTACAAACCAGTCATTGAATCTTTATTAAATTGTCCTCAACTCGACGTTAATGCTCAGGACTCACTGGGCATGACCGCTTTATGCCATATTGCCATGCTACCAAAAGCCGATTCAACATACTTTTCGTTTGTCGAGAAACTGATTTCCAGGGGTGCCAATATAGAAAAAGCTGTTTATGGCTATGGAACAGTGATTAGTTTATTAGGGCAAAATAGAACCTGACCAACGGTTAAAGATTACTAGTGATATCGCCAACCTGTCAGTATGGCAAACCAGAATAAAGAATCCAGATGAACCAGAGGGAGGGGCGCGCTGTTCGCACCAAGGTTTGGCGATTTCGCTCCTGATGAACGCCATATACCCTTACGGGTAAGGTTGTTGGGAGTCGGCGTCAGGTTCATCTTGATAAAGTCTTTATGCGTATAATCGGGGTAGACTGACCTGGGGAAGCGCTTTTTCCTGATGTCCTGCACATAGCGGACGTCAGGGTCACACCAGTAACCACACTCAAGTGCTGCCCTTCTCAGTGTTTCTGCCGGTAGTTTCTGGTGAATTATCTCCTTCATTGCTTCCGGTTGCATGCCAAAAGCGGTGCCGAACAAGTCTGCGGCAATTGCAACCAACTCCCCGGCCAACTGATTCATCTGCTCTGAATTGGTGTAATCCAGTTGGCCAGTGTCGTGGCGAACTCTCAGCCAGTTGATCGCCAGCCCGTAAAAAGTTTTCCCGAGTTCAGAGATTCTGAGCAGTTGCTGACTCTCGGCACTGGTTACATCAACGTGACACCTGGTAACGAAGAGGTCGATGGTGTGTTCATTAAAGGAACGTATATCAGCCCAGTCTCTCATTCCTACGGGGGCTGGTGCGATATTTGGATAATCCTGATGCCACTCGCCCATGTTGCCGGGACAGCGCTGCTTGCTAAAAAAAGGGGTCGGTGACCAGGCTCTGCCTTCAACCGTGTCATGAAACATGGATAATGCATCCGGTGCCTGCAAGTTTTGCCGCCACAGGCGGCCGGCATCTCTGGCAAACAGTCCGAGCCCAGCGAGTGATGCCTCAACACCGAGGCCAGCAACACCTTCAGTCTCGTAGGGATAATGGTGATAGAGCGCGCTGTTTTCTTCGTCATCAAATACCTGAAGAAAAGCGGAGTTGTCGGGTTCAAACGCAATCATTGCCAGGGTTGACTCAGGAACACCGGCCCGCTGCAACTTACTCAGGGCATCGGTCAGGCGAAAGATTCCCATGGGTTTAAGCAGTGCACTTTCCAGCCCCAGCTCCGCTTTATGCCGGCGAAAAAACTCAAGGTGTGGTTGCTCTCGAATAAAATCTCCCCAGGGCTCTCTGCCACCGGGCAACTGTTTCAGGAACTTATAACGCCGATAACCGTTTGGCGTTGCTGCACAGGGAAAAGCCAGGCTGCGCCCGTAAACCGTTATGTGGCTATTGGCAAAGAACGGTTTTTCCCAGGGTTCAGGAAGCCTGGGAATGTTTTTTTCCGTATGCCTGGCAGCAAAATTTTCAACTACACGCAAAAAGCCGACGCTGCAAGCCACCCTGGGCGCTGGGATACTGTCAGCCCCGAGTGCAAGACCAATGAGATGCCAGGGATAGTAAGACTCCTCAGGTGTATCGGCACTGCCCCGTTTAATAAACATTGACTTCCTGTCGGCCCGTGTTCTGGTCAGATACTCAAGGAGACAGTACTGCATGTCCGGTATCATAACTCTGATCACTTGAGCAAGATATTCAATCGGTAGCTCTGAGTCCTGTACAAGCATTGTTAATTCCAGCTCAGCTTGCAAATTCCAAAAAATATCGGTGTTACTTGCCAAAAAGCTGATAACACGCTGAAAAAAATCGTTCGTTGATTCCAGAGTGTGGTGGAAATTTGCCTTCTCGCATCTCTCGGGCAAAGGCGAACCAATGGGAAAGGCTGTCGGAGTGAATGTCAGGGATGGTCGTTGGTAGTAGAGGTGCTTAAAAAGGTACAGATACTCACTGAACCAGGCGACACTCATTGGGTGACCAAATGCAATCAGGCTTTGTATGCAGTCAATAAGGCTCTCCCCGGAGGTTAGCTTTAGCAGGCTATTGCGCCGACTTCTGACAAGGTTCTGGTCCGGTGAGATCAGTGGTAAGTCAGATACCTGATACGGGTGGTGATGATACAATCGCATCAAGGGAGTAGCACCACTGTCGTCCTTCATATTCGCCAGATCTCTGGCGGGCAGCAACTGGAACAGGTCATCATAGGCGACCACATAACGGTTGAGAAAGGTAAAGTGTACTCCTTCACAATAGTCAGGCAGTGCTGTAGCCAGAACGTGCAGTATGTTTGCTCCCTGATTAAATCTCTGATTGAGAATGGCCTGCCAGGAGTCTGCCAACGTCTCCTTCAGCAGACCGAACATCTGCTTCTGACCCAGAATAAAGGTGCACAAAAATAATCGTTCTCGCTGTGCGGCGTCCATCATGTGGTGCAATTCTTCTTTGATCAGCGGTTGATATCGTGAAGCGTTAACCTCAAGCTGATAAAGATTTGCTATAAAACGTTCTGAGTTGAGATCCGTTATGATGGATTGACTGATATCCTGTTCAGTCCGGGAGTCGCTCAATGTGTTACCCAACACCGCAAAAATTCCGGTTATCAGATAGTGTGCAGCACATTGGGAAAATAGCAGATTGGGATTTTTGCTTAATGGAAAATAGCTATTATAGAATTCCGGGTTGTTGTTAAAACTGTGAACGGCCTCCTTGATCTCAGCGTGAGTTAAATATTTTTCCACCGTTTGCGTACTGGTAGAATCAGCCATGTACATCATTCTTACGGCATTTATGTCCAGAAACGCCATCACAGCCTCATCGTCACTGTTGTCCAGCACCTGCCTCAGTAACAATGGAGGAACCCTTGGGTCGAATTTATAGAACCCGAGCTCTTTCACCACACCCACACCCTCATCAGCCAGTACTTGCAACACCGATAGATTGCCAGGATAGACACAATCATGAATCAGGCTTCTGACAACTTCTTGCAAGACCGGCCGCGAGGATTCAGAATTTTCAACGCGTGACAGCTCCTTTTGAAGCCGATCCATCTTTTTCTTAAAATTGGACCTTAAAGGCGTATCCAGCCTGGCCACGGCATTTTGAATGATCGCCAGGCGGTTTTGCTGGTCAGGATCAGCTGTGTGGATACGACGTTTTTTCAAAGGAGGCTCAAGCTGGTGATCAAGACCAGCTTGCTCGATTTTCTTTTTTTGCAATGGTTGTTGAGAGCGCAGCTTCCTATTAGATACGTCTCTAACCTGCCTTGTCTGGATTTGGTCCTGCCTGGCCGGACCTGGATTTACCTGAAGATCTACTCTCTCTGGCTTGACGTTACGACTGGAAACAGGCTTTTTGGATAATTTATTCCATGCTAATGAGCCCACATAAAACGTTGTCTTGACCGGGGTAGCAATGGCATAGAGAGTGTTCCAGAATGCCCAGGAAAAAAAACCACCATTTTTGACGTTTTCCAGATTAAAGCCGGGAGGAGGATAAAAAGGGGGCAATGGAGATTCAATTCCATTCATAGGGCGGATCCGTACTTTATCGTTTAAATAAAGTACTGACAAAAAAATTATGGTTTAGTTTCATTTCTTAACCCGGATATTAATTAATCCCCCCAAAACAGAGGCACTTGGTTTCCAGGTACTCTTCCAGACCTTCCTGTCCACCTTCCCGACCAAACCCAGACTGTTTAACTCCACCGAAAGGTGCCAGCTCTGTGGAAATAATGCCTTCATTGATGCCCACCGTGCCATATTCCAAAGCCTCAGCCATTGATTCAGCCAGGGGTTTGCCCTGCTCAAGGGTCATCAACCGGGCAAGGTCAGCCTGATTTCCCATCAGTTCTTGATCCCTTCAATAGTAAACCAAACGTGCCTTTGAAGCAGTGACAAATACCGTGTTTTAATTGTTTACCATCAATGAAGTTTGAATGTCTTCTAAAAAGCTCCTCAGCATATCGACAACATTTTGCTGCAACGGAAATTTCTCCATCTTGCCTATACGTTCAACCATCCTTTCAATGGTACCGGGCAAACCGGGATTATCGGTTTTGACAAAGCGTAAGGAAGTGATCAAATCATCAAGAAAAGAAGGATCGGTGTGTTTACACCTTTTTACAGCATCGACCTGATCCAAAATGTGATAGTGAAACATCTTAATGTCCAGATAAGCATTATATTTGCTGTTCAGCTCACTTGCCCAGGGAATATCTTTGTTCTCAATCGCTTTTTTCAGGAGTATATCGATGGCCTTTTGGCTCGTACAACCGCTGCTTGCCAGCCGTTGTTTACAGGCATTTTTGGCCATACGATAAATGTAGTAAAAACGCGGATCAAGCTTGCTTGCCAGCTTTTCCAGAAGCCTGCTATTCGCCGTGTCAGAGTCATCACTGGCAAACAAAGGAAAGATCAGTTCAAGCAGAAAAAACTGGCGTTCATCAAGTGCTCTGTCTATCACCACTTCGAGCTTCCCGGAATCTATCGTTGCCTGGTAATTGGTCTTCAACTGGCCTGCCCACTCTAAACCGTGAGAACCTAGGGTACTGACGGCTTTCGTCATTGCGGCATTGACGGCAGTTTGATCCCTGACACCGTGACTCAGCAGCGTGTTGATAAATCTCATATAATTGTCAAAAAAATTGCCATAGCTCCGATCAAAAAGCTTCGGAGAGTAATCCTGTGGCTGCATCGCAACGGTTTTTAAAACTTCACGCAGGATCTCTTTGCAAGACTTGTTATCTTTATCGTATAAACTCAAGATACGTTGCAACTGATAGTTTTTTTTGGCCTCATAAGTTTTAAACAGTTGTTCCTTTAATTGCACACCATTAAGAGAGATGCCATATTGCTCTTTCATGGCTTGTGCATAATCGAACCTGCCTATTGAAACAAAGAAGTCAAACGCCTCTTTCTGCACGTTTTCACTGAGTATTTTTGATTCAGCCAGTCGGTTGACCACATCCCCCGGACAGCCTTTTTTCTTCAATACTTCCTGCAAAAAATCAGAAACCAGCCTTTCAGAGGCATCATCATGGGTCATTAAATCCAGCGCCATCCGAATTTTATTTTCAGCAGAGGGTATTACAAACGCATGGAAAGTTTGTGGCAGTATCTGCCATAAAACGTCCTTAAATTGAGCGGCACTGAGTGTGATTCCATATCGGCTTTTCAGTTGCCACATTGCGGGAAAGTTATTTCTTCTTACCGCCTCGTCCATAAGCACCCTCACGGCATCCAGGGTCAGGGGGGCAGTATTCACAGGTGTTTCCAGGAACGATGGTTTTGGGTCGTTGGTTTCGGCTTTTTCACTATCCAGAGGAAAACCACGATCCAGCCTGTTTTTCGCCTGATTACCCTCAGATATTACCGTTTTACAGGCAGGACAAGTAGGAACGGACGGCAGGCTCGGGTCTCGATCAGACAGATCCCGGCAATGACTATCCCAGTTGTCAGCACATTCCCCGTGCATCAGGTGCTTACATCCCGATAATATAAATACATATTTATTTCGCCAAGAGTGACTGGGTACTTCATCGGGATACAGGTAATCAGTAATGGAGTTCAGACAAACTGAACACTCGTGTTTTCTAGCATGGCATATCGAGAGATATGAAACTGACATAATCTACACCCTCAGTTTTTGAAGCCAGTTTTCTATGCTGTTGACAAGAATGCATTCAAAAGTCTAAAAGGTATTTTCCTCAAAATAAATATTAGTTTTCTATTACATGGGACTTAAGTATGGCAGGAACAGCTCATGATTCCTGCCATTTTAAACCATTACATATCAAAATTTAACCCGGGAGGTTGTCCGAGAATTTTATCAGCTCATTGACGACACGTTGCTGCAAGGGAAAACTCTCCATTGTACATATTTGGTCAACAGCCGCTTGAATGGCATTGGGCAAACCGGGATTATCATGCTCGATTAATTTTAAGGGGGCGAACAAATCGGCAAGATAATCAGGTTGGGTGTGTCCTCTTCTTTTTACATATTCGGCCTCTTTCAGAATATGATTTTTAAGTGTCTCAGGGTCCAGATAGGCATTATATTTTCTGTTCAGCTCCTCAGCCCAGTAAAAATCATTGTTCTCAACAGCTCTTTTAATGAGTGTGTTGACAGCTTTCAGACTCCAACAATCGAACTTTTCCAGTTGTTTTTTCAAGGTTTCTTTTGCATCACGATAATCACCAAAATACTGATCGGGTTTGCTTGCCAGCCTTTCCAGAGACCCGATAATCGCCTCCTCGGCATCTTTACCATTGGCAAACAAAGGGGTTATCAGTTCAAGCAGGAAAAGTTTGTTCAGATCTACTGCCTTATCCATCGCCACTCTGAGCTTCGCAGGATCCATCTTTGCCTGGTAGCTGGTCTTCAATTCGTAAGCCCATTTCAAGCCTTTGTGAGCAAGAGTACTGACGGCTTTTGCCATTGCGGCATCAACAGCCATTTGTTCCTTGACACCATGGCTCAGCAGCGCGTTGATAAACTTCATATAATTGTCAAAAAAATTGCTACGATTCTGACCAAGAAGCTCCGGAGAGTAATCCTGCGGCTGCGTCGCAACGGTTTTTAAAATTTCACGCAGGGTCACTATGCAATACTCGTTATCTTTATCGTATAGGCTCAAGATACGTTCCAGATCGCAGGTACTTTTTCCTGATTCATAAGCTTTAACCAGTTCGTCCTCCAATTTCGAACTATTAATAGAGACACTATATTGTTCTTTAATGGCTTTTGCATCATGAAATCTGCCTCTTGAAATAAAGTAATTCAGAGTCTCTTTTAGTGCATTTTCACTAAGCATTTTTGAGCCTACCAGCAGGTTGACCGTCGTCTCCGACTGGCCTTTTTTCTGTAACACTTCCTTCAGAAAATCACAAACAACCCATTTAGAGGCATCATCATGGGTCATTAAATCCAGCGCCATTCGAATTTTATTATGGGCAGAGGGTGCTACATACCAATGGAAAGATGGTGGTAGTGATTGCCACAAAAGCTCTTTTAATTGAGCTGCACTGAGTGTGATCCCGTATCGGCTTTTCAGTTGCCACATTGCGGAAAAGTTGTTTGCACTTAACGCCTTGTCCATAGAAGGCCTCACGGCATCCAAACTCTGGGGGGTTATTTGCACAGGTGTTTCCAGAAACGAAGGTTTTGGATCCTGAGTTTCGGCTTTATCACAGTAGTGGTCCAAGCAAAGAAGACTATAGACCATCCTGTTCTCCGGCTCCTTCCTAACTTCCGTTTTACAGGTAGGACAACAAGTTACTAACGGAAGGCTCGGGTCACGTTTTGACAGATCCTTGCAGTGCTCTTGCCAATTCTGAAAACAATCCATGTGCATCAGGTGTTTGCATTTAGCTAAGATAAACACGTCTTTTTCTTGCCAGGAGTGAATGTTTTTTGGTTCAACAGGCAAACTGTAAGGTATAACAGTGCTCAGACAAACTGTACAATTGTGTTTATCGGCTTGACATATCGAGTGATATGAAACTGACATAATCTACATCCTCAATACAAGCAGTTAGATTTTAATGTTGTTGACAAGCTATTCCGGATTGATACTGTCGTCTACATTAAGAACAGTGAGGTAAGCAATAAAGTTCCATTTATATCCAGTCCATTCATCACCCGGAACTTAGCCTGATTAAAATACTTAGTCATTGTTCTTAATGATGCTTAAGAATAGTTGAAAATGAGATTATGTGTTTTTTTTGACCTGTCAGAAAGCTTGTACGACTTTGTCCCCCCAGTTTTAAAACCTTTCGCTCTTTACGTTTATCCAGTTCTGCGACATCGTTATAGGAATGTAAGTACCAGTTGTGCAGCTGGCACATGCTTTCATTTGGTTAACTACTTAGCCACAGCGGATTTTTTCAGCGGTAAACATACAGAGAATACCGAGCTGATATAAGTCTTCCTCATTTTGCGGTGCGACGAATACCCTTTGATCATCCATAACAACTTTATCAATCACCGGTTGTTCATCATTCTCTGGTAATCGGTCCCTGCCATTTATCAAACACCGGTAGTGACGTGTTCTTACATCTCTGTCCTCAACATAAAACACTTTGGCCACAATCCTGTAGCTTTGGATAACGTCTTCTGGCGGAAGAGAGTCGTCAGGGCTGGCCTTTCTGCAGGTTAACTGAAAATCCTGAGTGACATCATGGGCTAATTTTTCCGCAAATTTTGCCCGGTCACATGGATCGGAGAGCATCTTTAGCTGAACCGTGATCACCTCCGGAACATCTTCCACCAATAGTACCTGCCGCTCTTGAAGAACATCCCACAGGAGGTCTCCTGAGCCCGTCTCTTTTGCCCTGGACAGAGCGGCCGGGAGGTTATTGATTGCATGTCTGAAATTATTACAATTTATGGTTATTTTCTGGTGCTCATTGTCAGGTATACCTTTCAGGGAAAGCGCATCATCCAGAAGCATTTGAATGGAGCAATCATCTCTTTCAGCCTGCTCAGGAGAAACCGAGACGGAATAAATCAACGTGTCAGGTTGAACTATATCTTCTATCTGAGAGACTCCGGAGGTGTTCACGGGAGTTGTCCGTGGGTCATCAGTGATCATTAATATATCGGAGTCCCTCATAATCTGCCGTTCAGTTAAAACCCTGAATGCACATTTTTTCAGCTGCTCTGCGGGGATAACCAATTTTAATAGTGGTGCTAAAAACTCAGCTGAATCCTGGGGTGGTAATTTGTTCAGGGGTAAAACCGGTAGTTCATTATTCTGGTCAAGTTCTTGAGAGAACAAACTCTCTGTGTTTTTTTTGTTTTCTGCCTGCAGCAGGAGTCGGGTAGTTATATACTCTGCATAATTTTCATGGAAATTTTCAAAGCCCATGAAAATATTATCAGAAGCACAAGCAGAGCATAACGTTAACAACAGCTCATAGGTTTTTTGCATTTTCGAGTACTGTTTTTTTAAATGCTGGTTTTCCAAAGTGACCAGACACTTTCTGAGCGCATTAGTTAACAGCTGTTTTTTTACTTTTATGTCTGATGCCTTTTTGATCAATGTCAGGCATAATTCAGGAGTGAGTTTTTTCAGTGGAATTGCTTTTTTTCCCGGACCCGGGGATATATACCCTTCATTTTGATCTAGCGCAGTATCGCGGGCACCCTCAGCCGCCTGTGGATGTAAGGGAGCTGCAAGTAAAGAAATATAGCGTGAAACCAGAATTTGCCAGATCGAAACGGCGGCAAAGCAGGTGTTACCAAAGTTTGAAAATCCTTCCATAGAGTTGACTGACGAGAGGAGTGCGCCCAGCGGACGATGAGTGAACAACTTAAGAAGCCGTTGTTGTTCTTTTCTCCCGGCCATTTCCTGTATGGCTTGTGCATCAAAGCCAAGGACTGTTTCTATCGCCTTTACTTCGTTTTTCAGTGACCATAAAACAGGAAGGTATGCTAACGTTGCTGAGGTTGGAGCGAGTAGCCTGGTCAGGGCTTTGGGAATAACATCATAGTGATACCAAGGTATGGCGCTGTATTGCGAAGGATGAGTCAAGGTTCTTTTCATGTATATGCCAGGATCTAAAATCTGAAAGAACGATTCTTCACCAAACCTTTGGTAATATTTCTTTAACATCTGCTGTATCCCATTATTCAAACTTTCCAGATGCTCAGGATTTACGTCTGGCATTGATCCTTTATAGCGATGAAGTGTCTTTAACGTTGTGTAGATTATCTCCTGGATAATGGAGCGCAATGCTCTGGGGCAATAATTCCAGTATTTTTGGGGGTTTTCATCAATCGCCTGAATTTTCACACTCATATAATTAAGCCACTCTTCATCTTCTTCCCCTTGACCCAGGTCAGCGCAGCATCTGATCAATGAATGTGTAAATTTTTCCCATACGCCTTCTCCTTTTATGATTGCCTCAAGGCTATTTATTATTTTCAGGCTGCCGATTTCCAGTTCCTTTTCAGGCTGTGATTTTTTGTCTTTGGTTATTTGGGATTTCCCTGTTGTTCCGGGCTGATCATTAAGCGTTACTGGTTCAATAGATATATCTACAGGAAGGGGGGATATATCTTTCTGCTGAGGTCGTGATGACGGTATTCGTACCCCACATACCATTTGGTTACTGGTTGAGCGCTGGCAAAGTCTTGCATGAAGAGTATCTTTTATCTCTTTTAGATTGAGCAGGCTGCTTGTTTTTCTTACGCAACATTCTTCATTACTCCGCTTCAATGCCCGCTTCGGATAGAATGCAGTGGTCGTTTTATCGTCAGACTGTTGTTCAGGTAGCAGGGGTTCATGTGAACCGGAGGCAGCGTAAGTGCATTCAGGTGAAATTTGGGGATCCATATGACGGTTCTTTGTTCGAGTTAGACCCTCTTAGTGTAGTTCTGTAATTAAGCTCTATAGATATAACAGCTTGTTGTAAGTAATGTGAAATTTATTGGCAGGAAACAGCGGATGGGAAATGCGGCAGTGTGATTACTGCCTATCCTTTGGTTTTTAAAATAGCCGTCTGGATAACCGCTATTTTAGGGCCTGTTGACGTTTCGTTGCGTGCTCAGCGTATCAGGGCGCTCCTATGACGAGGCGCAGCATTGGAGGAAGGCTGGTTGCCTTTCAAAATGCTGCAACGAAGTCATAGGGGCACCCTGATACGCCCGAAGGGTGGCTCAGAAAGGCGCCATCTGCTTTGTCAGACTTGCTTGGCGTAGAATAACTACGCGCTGCACAAGTCTTTCGCGCAGATGACGCCTTTCTGAGCCAGACTGCGCGTCCCGCTGAGCACGCAACGAAACGTCAACAGGCCCTTACCATTAAGGACAGGCACTTTCAGACTCAATCGGATTTTTAACCGGACAAAATGACTATCAGACAATTATTTCTCAACGAAAGCCCTCTCAATCACATAATCAGCCACATCTCCGGTATGCGCCGATGCAGTAAAGCCGAGGTTATCGAGAATATCACAGGTATCATTGAGCATGGCCTGACTGCCACAGATCATGGCTTTATCGGTTTGTGGGTTCAGTGGTGGCAGGTCCAGGTCATTGCACAACCGACCACTGGTAATCAGATCTGTCAGTCGACCGGTATTTCTGAACAGCTCACGGGTAACGGTTGGGTAGTAGACCAGCTTCTGACGAATCTCTTCTCCCAGGTATTCATGGTGAGGCAATTCATCCAGCAGGTAGTCATGATAAGCCAGTTCACTGACGTAACGAACACCATGAACAAGTATGACCTTCTCAAACCGCTCATAGGTTTCAGGGTCTTTGATAATGCTCATAAACGGCGCAAGACCTGTACCGGTGGCAAACAGGAACAGATTCTGGGCCGGCTTCAAATCACCCACCACCAGGGTGCCCACCGGCTTGCGACTGACCAGCACGGAATCCCCCGGCTGTAAATGCTGAAGTCTGGAAGTCAGAGGCCCATCAGGCACCTTGATACTGAGGAACTCCAGGTGCTCCTCATAGTTGGCACTGGCGATACTGTATGCCCGCATCAACGGCTTCCCATCCACTTCAAGGCCCAGCATGACAAAATGACCATTATGAAATTTGAGCGATGAGTCACGGGTGGTGGTGAAGCTGAACAAAGTATCATTCCAATGCTTCACGGTTAACACGGTTTCTTGATTAAATGCTGACATACTTTGCTTCTTTTTCGTTGTTTGCGTCCTTACCAAAGATGACTTCGGAATCCATATCCGACGGTGGAGCAAGGTCCTTTTTATCAGCGACCTTAAAAACCAGAGGTAACTTTAGCAAAATTCGGGAAAAAATGCTGGCCTCATTCTCTGCCAACAGGAAATGAGTCTGAATGAATCACAAACAAAAAAAGGAGACCCACAAAAGCAGGTCTCCCTCATACAAACCGGTATAAAAACTTAAGCCAGAGCAGCTTTCGCCTTTTCCACCAGCTGGCCAAAAATCGCCTTGTCGTGAACGGCCAGATCAGCCAGAACCTTACGGTCGATTTCGATAGCCGCTTTCTTCATACCTGCGATGAAACGGCTGTAAGACAGGCCATTCATGCGAGCGCCGGCATTGATACGGGCAATCCACAGAGCGCGGAACTGACGCTTACGCTGACGACGGTCGCGGTAAGCATACTGACCAGCTTTGGTAACTGCCTGCTTGGCTACGCGGAATACACGTGAACGTGCACCGTAATAACCTTTAGCCTGCTTCAGAACTTTCTTGTGACGACGGCGCGCAATGACGCCACGCTTAACACGTGCCATGAATTATCTCTCCTGTAAAATGATCAAAAAAGCGATTAGTCGCGCAGCATACGCTTAACGAGACCCTGATCGGCCGGAGATACCAGTGAGGTACCACGCAGCTGACGCTTACGCTTGGTGGTCATCTTGGTCAGGATGTGACTCTTGAAGGCACCTTTACGCTTGTAACCGGAAGCGGTTTTCTTGAAACGCTTCGCGGCTCCACTGTTGGTTTTCATCTTTGGCATGAAAAACACTCCGCATTCGCGACCACTGATCTGCGAAACCAGCGTCGGGACAATTAAAAATACTGCCGCCAAAAGCCGAAGCCCTCAACCGGCACGAAGCACTAAAAAAAACGGCCAGACCCGATACCCTCAACGGACACCAAACCCAAACGCCGTTTTTTTAATTACTTCTTCTTTTTAGGGGCAATCACCATGATCAGTTGACGGCCTTCCATTTTCGGATGCTGTTCAACGGTTCCGATTTCTTCCAGGTCTTTTTCAACCCGTTTCATCAGTTCCATGCCCAGCTCCTGGTGAGCCATCTCACGACCACGAAAACGAAGGGAGACCTTCGCCTTGTTGCCCTCAGTAAGGAAACGTACCAGGTTGCGCAGTTTTACCTGATAATCCCCTTCTTCGGTACCCGGGCGAAACTTGATTTCTTTCACCTGGATCAAAGTCTGCTTTTTCTTGGCCGCAGCCTTCTGCTTTTTCGATTCGTACTGGTGCTTACCATAATCCAGGATCTTACAGACCGGTGGCTCACTGGTCGCATTGATCTCAACCAGATCCAGCCCCGCTTCCACAGCCATGCTTAACGCATCTTGTATATCAACTACACCGACCTGTTCTCCGTCGGCCCCAATGAGGCGGACCTCTTTTGCACGGATATTTTCATTAATCGGAGCCTTTACTGGGCGACGATCACGGAAGCTGTTGCGTCTGATGGTTGTATCTCCTGTGTAAGCAACATAGTAAGTCCCGCAAAGCCTCTTGGACTAAAGAGTTGCCAGACCATCAGGCAACCCGGGACAGTTTTCTCGAAGTGCATCGGAAAGCGGCACAGCCTCAGGCAGTGCGACCACGCTTGAGGACATCTGCCTGCAGGCGTTCCTGGAACGCTTCGATGGACATTACGCCCAGATCCTCACCGGTGCGGGTACGGACCGCCACGGTATTGTCTTCCATTTCCTTATCACCGATCACCAGCAGATAAGGAACCTTCATTAAAGTATGCTCGCGGATTTTAAAGCCGATTTTCTCGTTTCTCAAGTCCGCTTTTGCCCTGATGCCCTGTTCCGAGAGGTTTTTTTCCAATTTTCTGGCGTAATCGGCCTGACGATCAGTGATATTGAGGATAGCAGCCTGCATGGGAGCCAACCAAACCGGCATGGCACCTTCATAATGCTCGATCAGAATACCGATAAAGCGCTCGAAGGATCCCAGGGTTGCGCGGTGCAGCATAACCGGCGTTTTGCGCTCTCCGTGTTCGTCCACATATTCCGCACCCAGTCGACCCGGCATGGAGAAATCCACCTGAATGGTGCCACATTGCCACACCCGGCCAATACAGTCTTTCAGGGAAAATTCGATCTTCGGTCCGTAGAAAGCACCTTCACCGGGCAGTTCATCCCATGGCAGCTGCTGGGCATCCAGGGCTTCAGCCAGGGCTTTTTCGGCTTTATCCCAGATTTCGTCGGAACCTACGCGCTTTTCAGGGCGGGTAGACAGCTTGTAAATCAGGTTTTCACGGGCAAAACCGAAGTCGTCGTAAACACTGTGCAGGAAGTCGATGAACTCACAGACTTCTGACTGAATCTGGTCTTCCGTGGCAAAAATATGGGCATCGTCCTGGACAAAGCCACGCACCCGCATCAGGCCGTGCAGGGAACCGGAAGGTTCGTTACGGTGGCAGGAACCAAATTCAGCCAGTCGCAGCGGCAGGTCACGGTAGCTCTTCAGGCCCTGGTTAAAGACCTGCACGTGGCAGGGACAGTTCATGGGCTTAATGGCCATGTCCTTGTTTTCAGAGCTGGTGGTAAACATGCCATCGGCGTATTTATCCCAGTGACCGGACTTCTCCCACAGGCTGCGGTCCACCAGCTGGGGGGTTTTGATCTCTTCATAACCGGCCAGGCGCTGTTTGTTGCGCATGTACTGTTCCAGTTCCTGGTAGATCACCCAGCCGTTAGGGTGCCAGAACACCATTCCCGGTGCTTCTTCCTGCATGTGGAACAGGTCCAGCTTCTTGGCCAGTTTGCGGTGGTCGCGTTTTTCCGCTTCTTCCAGACGGTGCAGGTAGGCCTTCAGGGCTTTCTTGTCTTCCCAGGCAGTACCGTAGACGCGGGTCAGCATTTCATTATTGGAATCACCGCGCCAGTAGGCACCGGCCACCCGCATCAGTTTGAACGCTTTCAACTTACCGGTGGAAGGCACGTGTGGGCCACGGCAGAGGTCCATCCACTCACCCTGGCGGTAGACAGAGATCTCTTCGCTGGCGGGCAGGTCGTTGATAATCTCAACCTTGTACTCTTCGCCCATGGCTTTAAAGGCGCTGATGGCTTCTTCACGGCTCATCACCACACGCTCGATAGAGAGATCCTGTTTGGCCAGCTCTTCCATGCGTTTTTCAATTTTGGACAAATCATCCATATTGAAAGCGCGCTCGTAGGAGAAGTCGTAGTAGAAGCCGTTTTCAATCACTGGCCCAATGGTCACCTGGGCACCAGGAAACAGGTCCTGCACGGCCATAGCCAGCAGGTGCGCGGTAGAGTGACGAATAACATCCACACCCTCTTGATCACGGGTGGTAATGATGGATAAATCAGAATCTTCGGCAATTTTGGCGCTGGCATCCACCAGTTCACCATTGACGCGGCCGGCGAGGGTCGCCTTGGCCAGCCCCGGACCGATGTCCTGGGCGACTTCCATTACGGATACTGCATCAGCAAACTCACGTTTGCTGCCATCGGGAAGCGTAATAACAGGCATGAAGGAGTCCTTACATTGTAATCACTATACAGTGGCAACCGGTACCGGAGGCTGCTTGTTCTATTGCTCGTGCCAACCCATACGCAGGGCTGAGAGCCAAAAACCAGTGGCAATCCATACCAGGGATTGCATGAATTTTCTCAACGTTCATCAGGAACTGTTGGTTGATAAAACCGGGGGAGAAAATTGCAGGTCTAACGTTATATCATCGTAGTGAATACACGAATATGTCAATAAAAGATCTTTAAAACGCATTTACACTTCAGAAGACTTTATTCTCAACTGACCGATACGTTCCATTAAGTTGCCCCATTTCGTCAAATCCGCTTCATTAACATCAAATTGTGCTGCTTCCCTGCTCAGGCGCTCACGCAGCTGAGTATAAACGCTCTTCTGATAAGTGATGGCTGCTTCTGTGCTGGCACTGGACCCGGAGCGAGGACCATAAAAGCCGAGTTTCTTCATAAGTTCAGAGCGGGCAGTCATGACCCTGGCAACCACCCTTCTGATGGAGAGCAAGTCATCCTGCTGATCAAAAAGGCTATTCAGATCACTCTCCATAATATGCAAGATAAAATCCCCCGTATCCCGCAACTGCAAGACAGAGCAATCATTCATCAACTCTACCGCCTTTTCATACATCTCCACAGTCGACCTGAGTGCCTTAAGTAATGAATTCATCTCATCTTGTGATGGCAAGCTCATGGCTAATGATAAAAGTGACGCTTCTTTTGGTATTTTATATTCGTTTTCTGACAGCCAGTTTTTTGCATCGCCAGATTTTTTCACCACGTCATCGGGAATATGTTGTGCAATAAGATCCAGTAGATGTTTAACCGGAGTGACTTTTGCTGTGACCGTGACCACCCGGGCAAGCAACTCGTGATACGGTTCCAGCAAAGCATTGCCACAGTCTGCCCATACACAGGCCCGATCAATCTTATCTTTACAGGCTTTCAGTGCAGACGCCCTGCTGGCTTCAGCCTCAGCAAGCTGGCCATCTTTATACAGCGATACGGCAACGGCCAATGCCTGTTCCCATGGACTGAGTTCCAACTTGATAGCATCGACTGCCGTCTCCCTGATGGGCGCGGTCACCAGACAATAACGCTGTTTCTCATTTTGCTCCTCATTTTGTTCCTCTGCTTGCTCAATGTCCCGGCCAGGCTTTTCTGGCGGATGGCTCTCTTTTTGCTGCATTCTCATCCGCGCTTCAAGTTGCTTGCTGCGTATATCCTCCTGCGCCTTACGTTTAGCAAGGACTAACTCACGACATGCCTTCTTGAATGCCAGCTCATCGTCGCCCAATATTTTCTCAGCGGAACGAACAGCCATGGCGATGCGGTCTTGCTTCCCGGGTGCCGGTGAGAACCACGATAGGCTCCGGCTATCTTCACCTTTTTTCTGGAGTGCATGTAATCCATCCCTCAAATCCATCACTGCCCGGGCAACTGTGAGACGGTTTACCCGCAAAGCCCCCGGAAAATCCATCAATTGGTGCAAATAACCAAAGGTTTCCTGTATCTGTATTGCCAGGTTATTAACTTCCTGCCAATTCAAGCCTGGCAGGGGCAAATCAAGTGGTAGTCGGTGAAGCGAGCTAATAATTGATGCAGAAATATCGTAGCAGCCATGATGATTAGAGGCAGACATAATGGTGGCAAGAGTACTGACTAACCGCTGCTGAAGGGTTACCGGAAGGGCTATTTTTTCCAATTCAACTGAGGTCAATACCACCAGACAAGTCTGCGGCAACAACTTCAGGATCGGTGAACCGCTACCCGCTTCATAGCGTGCAATGATTCTGCTGTCATGCTCAATCATGTCTGTTAATTTGAACAGAAGTGCACTCATTTGATTTTTTTCTTTGGGCATATAGACCAGATATTTAAGCATTAATGCCGCAATAATCGCCCTGACTTCATTTTGGCTCGCCACAGAACACTCACTCTGTTTCAGGGAGTCACCTAATTCATGAACTATCTTTTCAATAATGCCAGCCAGCCCTTCATAGCTGTAGTTAAAGCCCTCTTCAGGTTGTTTGACGTAGTAGCATTGGGCTCTGCCAAGGAAAGGACTGCGCCTGAAAGGGTGGCGCACTAATTCAGCGCTTTTCTCAGTACTGATAAGGTTGTTTAACCCGCTAATCACCCCATCAGGTATAGACAACTTCTCCAACCGTGCCCTCTGTTCGTCAGCGACAACGTTAGTGACTTTGGTTAAAGCCTGAATCGCTGCGGCAAATCCATAACGATCACTTCCTCTGGCACGCAGCCCCTTTGCACTGCCTTTTTTCCGGACATTTTTTGTTCGTTCAGACGCATCAACTCCACGTCGATGCCTTCTTCCCCTGCTTTTGCTGTTACCGCTGCTTTCGTTATTTGATTCAGGCTGTTCAACTTTCGAGCCCTGGTGCGCAATTCCAGCTCCCGTCGATTCAAAGGATGGCAGTATGTCTGCTATCAGGGAAAAGCCAAGGTCCTGAATGGCATCGGTATCTTTTGTTAGACTGTTACCATTGTTCAACACCAAATGAGCAGGACCTGATCGAAGTGCGACAGGTGTTACGGTTTCACCTGTAGAAGACGGTGCCAGATTACCAGTCTGATCTTCAACGACTCCCTGTTCACCGGGCTGCATTACCGATGTTATAGCCGACGCCTCAAGATCACCTGGTACATTTATCTCAAATGGTTGCGAAAAAGACTCTGTTGGAACATGCGGAGTACCAGGACAGTATTCGAGTTGCCAAGCAGTTGCAACTGGCGAATAAACGGGTTGGGCCATAGTGGCTGTGCAATAATCATAAAAAACTGCTGGATGCAGATAAACCGGCTGTTGTGAGTAGATCCATTGCTGAATTGCAGGACAAAGGCACCACGCTTCCTCATCGGTTATTGCCTGGGTTTGGAATTCGGTCTCAATAATATTGTACGCATAGGGATTATTAACCAAACCAGCAAACTGTTGATTCAGCCATACGCCCCAGGCTTCAGTGGATATTCTGAGTGTTACAGGCTTTCCCTCAGAGGGTTGATAGGTGTAATCTCCAATATTCAGGTTTACGGGGGCGTCAAGCGTTAATAACCTGATTGAAAAGAACTCTTCGCCATTGAACAGATAATGAAACTTCTCTTCCTGAAGCATCCCTGCGCCAGAAAAAGAAGAAACACGAGCGTCTTCTTTTTTCTCTTTATGCAAAAAGCGCCCCATTAACCTGGTTAAATCCTTGCATTGCCCGGGGCTTACCACGACATCCATCTGCCAGCTACTGAGAAAGTCTTCATCTCTGAGAGCTTGCACCTGAGCTACTGAAGCCTGCATTTCTGAAACCATGGGCTGGCGAAACGCCCTGACAAATACGCCCGTTACCGTCGGCAAACCGGATATATCTTTACTGACAATGGATAAAAAACCGATAGCCTGATTAATCAGTGCTGCGCGTAAGTTGCCAATGTCATGATCAGGGGGAGTAATGACACTCTGAATTTTATCAGCAGACGTTAAAGCCTTAACCTGCCTGTCATGCAGAGTTCCGGAATCATCCATTGCACCCGAATTACTGGCACCACCCACGATATTGACGCCCAATGTCTCATGAGTATCTTCCGGCAGGGTTTGTGGGCCAGCAGAGTAGCTGTCAACGGGGTGATTATTAGAGGGTTCCATCCGATTACACCTCCTGAATCATGAACTGATTACAGTTTGAGTCCCATAAGGCGGGTTTAGTTCCTTTTTGTATCTGAAGATAAAAAATTCAGTAAAACTAACGTTCTTGTTAGTGACTGAACTGATCTCTGTTCTATATTCCAAAACTTCTCAGCAAAGGCCTTATAAAATACTCAAGCACACTTTTGTTCCCCGTCACAATATCGGTTACCCCTGTCATGCCAGGAATCAACAGCAAGGAGCTATTATCACCCGACAGCACTATTCGAACCCGGTAATACGGCAGCCCTTTTTCATCCTCCAGCGTGTCAACACTGATCGTATCCACAGTTCCTTTCAAACTTCCGAATGTGGCAAATTCATAAGCCGTTAACTTAATCAGAGCCATTTGCCCTGACTGCAGGAAGGCAATATCCGCCGGTTGAATGCGGGCTTCAAAAATAAGAGGGTCTTCTGCCGGTACAATCTCAACGACAGTGCTTCCTGGTTGAATAACACTGCCTTCTGTATGTACCTTTACCGTTTTGACTAACCCATCCACTGGTGCATACAACGCCGCCTTGCGAACCCGATCTTCCAGGCCTGCCTGCCCCTCCAGTAGTTTGCCGGAACGATCCCGTGTATCCTGCAGCTCTTTTTGTAAGTCTGCCCGGTAACGAATCACCAGATCATTACGACGCCCGATGGCCTCCTCCAATGCAGACTCAAGACGAGCAACCGTCAACCGGGCATTGGTCAGATCCCCCTGAAGTTCATTTGCCCTTCGCTCAAGGTTAATAATCTCTACGCGGGTAATAACGCCATCATCCGTGAGCGGTTTCTTCAGTAATAACTCCTCATTGGCAAGCTGCAAGCTTCTGGTCAGCGTTTTTACTTTTTCCTTTAGCTCATTCAGTTCATGCTGTTTCTGAATCACTTGCTGGTCGAGAATAGTAACCTGACTGTTCAGTGCCGCCATTCGTTCATTCATCAGTGCTTTTTGTTGCAGTGCCTGTTCAGGAAAATGTTTTTGAAAGTGTTCCGGGAAGTTGATGTCACGTTGTTCATCAGACCATAAACCACTTAGCATCCCAGCCAGTGCCGCTAATTCTGATTCCAGCCTGGCCACAGAGCCCTGCAGGCTTTCCAGCTCAGATTCATTCACCCGAAAGGAAGATTGATAGCGCGTTTCATCAATCTGCAAGAGCAAATCCCCGGCATGGACAAACTCACCTTCCCTGACATGGACAGATTTCAGGGTTCCACCATCCTGACTCTGAACCTCCTGAACTCGACTGGAAGGAATAACTCGCCCATAGCCTGTGACGGTCTCATCCATCATAGCCAGACAACTCCAGGCAATTAATGAAGCAACAAAAAAAACCATCACCCAGATAAACCAGCGTGAAGTGACAGTAATGTCCATCAGCTGAGCCTGCTGCCGGTTACTGGCGGTTAACCGCAACCATTCCGACCATGATTTTGCTTTCATGCCTGAGGTTCTCTGATTTGAACAGGCTGATCAGATACCAGTTTGCCGCCGTCCAACATAATGACACGATCAACAACAGACAACAGGCTGCTTCTATGGGTGATGATAATCAGAGTTACATTGTTCGGTAAGCTCTTGAGTGTCTTCTGAACCCGGGCATCCATCAGGCTGTCCATATGAGCAGAGGGCTCATCAAGAATCAGGATATCCGGTTTGGACAGCATGGCACGAGCCAATGCAACGGCTCGCCGTTGACCACCAGAGAGTTGTCGTCCACCTTCGCCCACGGGGTATTCCAGGGCAGCCAAAGAGTCGCCGGTGAAGAGTGTTACACCACAGTCTCTCGCAGTGGTCAGCAGATCTTCCCCGGAGAAACTGGAAGCCCCCATTGTGATGTTATCCATCACTGAACCATGAAATAGCCAGGGATCCTGGGCCAGAAAGCCTATTTTCGCCCTCAGGGTTGCCGGATGAATATCCCCCTGGGCAATACTGTCCAGAAATACCTGTCCATGGTCGGGTTGATAGAGTGCCGCCAGAATACGGGCAAGCGTTGATTTGCCCGAGCCAGAGCGCCCTACTACAGCCACTTTCTCACCACTGTTGATGGACACGGATACATTAGAAAGCGCAGGAATAACACTGTCAGGGTAAGAAAACGACAACTGTTTTAACTTGAGATTCCCATGAAATTTTTTAACCCGGCGATGGGCCATTTGCGTACTCTGCTCGTCAGGTGCTCGCATCAACTGGTTTATCACCATAAAAGCACTGCGAGCCTGGTAATATCGTGTACCCAACAGGGCCAGTTGCATAAAAGGCGTTATCGCCCTGCCAGAAAGCATCATAACGGCTATCAATGCGCCCATATTCATTGTGCCAGAGCTGATGAAGATCACGCCGAAATAAACAATTGCAACTGTTGCCAATTGCTGCAGCCAGGTTGCCAGCGCAGTAACATTGCCGGTCATTGCCCGGGTTTTAAGCCCCCAGGTTGCCATATGCCCGGTTGCCTGCTCCCAGCGTTGCTGAAAACGACTCTGTGCACCGGCAAGCCGCAAGCTTTCAAGGCCGTTAATACTTTCCACAAGATCCCCATGCTTTCGTGCCGAAAGTCGTTCGCTCTCTTCGATACTCTGACGGAGCCAGGGTTGAACTGCTGCACTGACAAACGACATAACAACAATAACCAGCAGGGGAATCCACACCAGCTGACCACCCATAAGCCCGATAACCAACAGAAACAGGATGGCAAATGGTAAGTCGACCATGGCTGTTAGCGTAGTGGAGGTGATAAACTCCCGAATAGCCTCAAAGTCCTGAATTTGCCGTGCAAATGAGCCTGTGGCCGCAGGAATAAACGACATTCGGATTCCCATAATTTTGGCAAACAGCTGACTGGATATCAGCAGGTCGGATTTTTTCGCAGCTATATCAATAAACCGGGTGCGCAGCTGTCGGCAGATCAATTCGAAAGAGATAACAACCACCACACCGATGGTCAGTGTATTCAGCGTGGTCAGTGCCATACCGGGAATCACCCGGTCATAGATCAGACGAACAAACAGTGGCACCGCAAGGGCAAAAACATTGATCAGCAGAGACGCTAACAACACTTCCCGATAAATACGACGACATTCCAGTAACGAACCCCAGAACCAGTGATCTCGCCAGTCCGGTGGATAGTCCGGATCACGATCATCCTCAAACCTGGCGCGACTGAAAAAAACAATGCGGTTGTCAATACTCTGGAGAAAGTCGTCAGGATGCAGACGCTCAGCGGTCATCCCAAGTTTCGGTTGACGGAACTCAACATACTCTTTGGTAATCTGCACCACAACGATGGGTGACTGTGCCAACCAGACAATACAGGGAAGGCACGAAGGTGGACAGTTTTCTTCCAGTGATCCATGGGATACCAGCGACCTGGTAAACAACGTAAGCCCTGCATTCACGGCAGCCCGCTCCAGATATTCTTCTGGAAACTTATCTGGTTGAACGGGCAACCCCGTCAGTACACTTTCTGCAATGACCCTGATCCCATGAAACCTGGCAATCCAGATCAAGCTGGTCAGTAAAGGGCTTTGCGCCATTGCAACTCCATCCAGAGACAGGTTCAGCATTATGCAAAACAGAGCCTAGGGTAGAAATGCCTCCCCCGCCATTCTCAGCCAGGCACAACAAAAAATCATCTATTCTTACTCAGAGTTTTTATCCTTGGTTCTTGTCAGTTGTTAATTGTCAGGTAGCTCACCTTGTTTGCCTGAACCTCACTGCCCCCGATACGGGAAAGATCATCCCCGGAACATTTTCAACATGGTTATGAGTATGAAGCGTCCTGCCGGTATTCATCATCTTCGCTTCTGGCTGCCTGTGCTGATGGTTGCTGCTAACATCCCGTCAGCAAGTGGGCAAAGTTTGGCAGAAGCCGTCTCTACTGCACTGATGACGAGCCCGGAGCTGCATCTGGCCATGCAAAAAGTGCAGACCCGCGTTCATGAGCAAAGCATTGCCAAATCAGGATTCCTGCCAACATTGCATGTACAGGGAGGCTCCGGCTATGAATGGACCTCCAACCCGGCAACCCGTGCCGGTGGGCCTGACAGTGATGACCGACTTCATCGGTATGAGTCTTCTATCGCGCTTCGCCAGGTGCTTTTTGCCGGTTTTTCCACAATACACGACAGTAATAGATCTGAAGCCAGCACACGCTCTGCACAGTACCGACTGATAACCACCGCTTCCGAGATGGCACTCAAAGTCACTCAGACCTATCTGACTGTGATCATGATGGAAAGGGCATTGGCCATGTCCGAGCAAAACCTGAAGATTCACCAGGATATCTACTACAACATTTTCAAACGTTCTGAGTCCGGTGTGCAGAGCACTGCAGACCTCAGTCTTGTCAGTGGCCGACTGGCGAGGGCTCAGTCCAATACCATTGCTGCTGACAACAATTTGCAGGATGCCCGTTGCCAGTTTGCCCGGCTGGTGGGAGTCCCAACCAGCACTCTTCACGAACCTGTGCCTGATTTTGACCGACTGCCAGATACTATGAAGCAGGCAGTACTACTGGCTGGCAAAAACTATCCATTGCTCAAATCAGCGCTTCAGGACAATAACGCTGCAGAGAGTGAGTACATGGCCAGCAAGGGACGCTTCTACCCGGAAATCTCCTTTGAGGCAACCCGGTCATGGCACTACAACACGAATGGCGTGATCGGGCGTGATGATGATTACAGCCTGATGTTCCATGCCCGCTACAACCTGTTTAATGGTGGTGCTGATTCCGGGCGTATCAAGGCATCCCTCAGCCGCTGGAATGAAGCGAAAGATATATACCACCAGGCATTGCTGGATACCCAGCAAGAAGCCCGTCTCGCATGGGAAGCCCATACTCAGCTGAACAGACAAATTCCGCAATTACAGAAACACGTCGCCTACAGCCAGGATATGGTATCTGCCTACCGGAGACAATTTGCTTTTGGAGAACGGTCGTTACTGGATGTATTGAACGCAGAGAATGAAAGCCTTGAAGCAGAACTGGCATGGAACCGGGCATGGGCTGCACAGCTCGATGCCTTCTACCGGCTGCTTCATATTACCGGCCGACTGCTTGAGTCGCTGAAACTGACGCTTCCGCCGGACTGGGCTCCTGGTAATGGTGCCACACCATGAATAAACTCGTGTTGCTGCGTAATGATGGCAGGATCATTAGCGTTGTCGGCCATGCCTGGAAGCTGTTGTCAGGCCAACGTCGTCAGTTGCTGGCAGAAGGAGAACCGCTGACTGCTGGCGAGCTGGTTGAGCTTGAAGGCAACGCAGATATCCTGATTCATCCTATAGCAGCCGGTGTTTTATCCGTCAATGAGCTAAACAACGCCAATGATTATCTGTTGTCAGACACGCCATCAATCACGTTGGCTGGCGATAACAGAAGGGACGCAAACGAAAAGACCGCTGATGAAGGACTGATGACTCCCACCATCATTCCCCTGTATACGCCGACAATCACACCCTATGCAGGCATTGGAACGGGGCCGGATCATCTGCCGGAGATCACGGAAACGTTGCATGAGGGCGACAGTGACCAGACCACTATGGATAGCCTGGCACTGATTACCATTGATACACCAATCACCCCGGATAATATCGTCAACGACCGGGAGTCCCGGGCGCTGACCATCGCTGGCCGGATGGTGAATGTCGAACCCCTGCGCCCGGTTACCTTGACCCTGACGGATAAGGTCGGCCATCAATTGCAGCTGAAAACAACGGTGAACAGCCATGGCAGCAGCTGGCAAATTGAAGCACCGGATCTTACCGGGAGCGGGTTATTCAATGGCCCTATTACCATAACAGCAGAAACCAGCGATCTGGCTGGTAATATTGCCAGAGACAGCACGACGTTTCTGCTGGATACCGTCACCGAAATCACCCTTGAGCTAGCTCCTCAGAGTGACTCCTGTTACGGCAAGGCAGCCGATACGCACGACAATCCCACCAGTGAAAACACACCGGTGATGACCGGCACCGGTGAAGTCAACGGTACGATAACACTGTTCGCTGATGGCCAGCCACTGAAGAGTGGCATTCCGGTTGCCAGTAACGAAACCTGGTCTGCACAAATTACCCATCCATTGTCTGATGGTTCCCATACAGTGACAGCGCAAATTACCGATATGGCCGGTAATACCGCCACTGCTGAGTTGCTACTGTCCATTGATACCGAAGCAGGTATCTGGATCAACGATATCGACACCTACGGCATCTATTCCTTTAATACACCCATAACCGGTGAGACCACAGGTATTGACAATGGACAGCCGGTTACTGTTTTTTTTGGCCCCGGCTTATTTCAAAACAGGGTAACGACCGAAGTCCCGAGCAAGGTTCCGGTAGAGGATAACCACTGGAGCCATCCCCCTTTTGTGGAGCCTATTACCGGAGGAAGCAATTACCAGGTTCTGGCATCCGTTGCAGACTGTACCTGCACCATCGCCACCGATCATCTGATGCCCCTCGGTAACCCTTCGGACATCAACATTCAGGAAAGCGTTGATCTGGGAGCTAGCAAGGACATAGATCCCATTTCAGCCAGCGGCACAGTACTCTCTATCGAGCCCGGTTACCTTACCGATCTACCCGACAATATCAGCATTATTGACAACGGCTCCAGCTTTCCGGTCAGCTGGCAGATCACCGGCCACAAAACGTTGACTGCCGTCTACCATGATGGGACATCAACCCAGACAGCCCTCACGTTTACCCTGCCGGACTCAGGCACAGGCCTGGCCACTTTACAGGTTGACCGTCCCTTTTTTCATCCGGGAGACAGAGACGAACTCAGCTTTACCCTGCCGTATCAGAAAAGCCTTTACTCTCCAGCCAATCAAAAAACCCACTACTCCAAAGCGGGATTTGTCGTCACCATCACGGATGATGTGCCAACCCTGGTGGATCATACGCCAGTTCTTGTACAGGAAGGGACTACGGCGCGGTGGAGAGAGAATAACGGCAAATTATTTACCCCTGTCCAAGCCGGTAGCGATGGCGGCTTACTGAGCGCCATTAACGGCACTCCGCTTACCAGTAGCCATAAACTCAGCGATGACATAGCAGACTTTTACCCATTCCCCGGTCAATACGGCACCCTGTATGTCCATCCCGATGGGGCCTGGAAATATACTGCTGCCCCTGACCAGGTTCATACCACCGACAATACACTGACTGAGACGTTTACCTTTACCGTTACCGATTCGGATGGGGACAGCGACAGTGCCACCATCTGCTTTACGGTTCTGGATGGCACAGCACTGAGCTTTTCAAACGACACGGTCAGTACCATGCCCATCGACCAGGAGTGTGACCAGCCCGGCCCCATTCCGGATTACGGGCAAATTACCGTTCTGAAAGGTTCCGACCCCCTGCCACCGGACCAGTTGCAGTTTGATATTAATGGGACCGCAGAGCAGCTGAACAACCCCCAGGCCAGTCGGTTGCCCAAAAGCGATGGAGAAAGTCTGGATCTTGATAACCTGTATCCCGGACCGGGAAACCAGAGTCTGGTGCTATCGACCCTGTCCGGCAAACCTGTGCTCAGCATTCATCTGGCCAATATCACCACCGATAACTCAGGCAACCTGTCTGCCCACCTGGTGGTACAACAGCTGGCCAACCTGGATCCCACCGCACCTGAGCCTGCGATGATTCCCGTGGTACTTACTGCCAGCGACCATGACCTCAACACCATCACTCATAACATAACGCTGGCGGTGATGGATGGTGGCGTTACCCTGGCCGATGATTATATTGAGGTTACTGAAGGTCAAACGGTGACCGGCAATCTGCTGGGCAATGATGTTCATTGCCTTGACGCTCTGACCGTCACCAAGGTCTCCCTTGACCGGTTTTATCTGGATGAAAACACCATAACAGAAACCTGGCAGGTGTTTGATTTTCAAACCGACACCCGTATTGAAACCCGTTACGGCACACTCACCGTACAGCCGGATGGCCATTACACCTGCACGGCCCGGGACTCTCTGTATCATCCTGGCCAGCAACCCTTGTCTCAGGAGTTTACCTACACCGTCACCGACAGTAGTGGTGACAGGGCTCAGGCAGCTGTTTTTGTCACCATTAAAGATGGTGCAGCCGCCAAGGGAAATGAGCAGGCCAACCTGACCTTTACCGAAAACAACCTGGCCACTCCTCCCCATTATCCAGAGTATTACGCTGGCCCCATTGCCACCCTGAGTGGCGATGGCTCTGATGCCATCGCCCCCGGGAGTCTGAGATTCACTGCGGATCCTGATAACCTGAACGGTATCCTGACCTCACTGGGTGCTACGGTCAGCTTCACATCAGCTGGTAACCAGCTTCGGGGCAGTGTTATCGAGAATGGCCAGAGCATGGATATTCTTACTCTGTCACTGTCAGCTATTAACAATAACGGCAAAGATCTGAATGTCCGGGTTATTGGTGAGCTGGATCGCCCCCTGGATCACCTGGCCGGTACCGTGGGCAATAATTCAGTGATGGTGGATGACCAACGGATCATCCTTACCCTGCCCTTTACCTTTGACGATATTGACGGCACACCGGCAGTTACAGAGAGTACGGTTACGGCGACCTTTGTTGACGGTGTATTCCCGGTATTAAGCAATCCCTCAAAGATCAACATCGATGAAGTAAACCTGCCGGTTACCGCCACCGGGACGATTAAAGCCACCCCGAAATCCGACCATATCGTGCCAGAGAGCTGGCAATTTTCAACCAGCCAGCCCGGACTGGATGGACTGTTCGCCAGCAACCAGCCACTGAACTGGAGCGTTCAGGGGCCAACCCTTTCCCTGCACTGGCCTGCCCAGCCGGAATCCCCGGTACTCACCGTGACGCTGGATGATCCCCCCCTCCCCGCACTGTCGGCCACACTGCACTACACGGTAAAGCTCTCCCATCCCATGAATCAGGATAAGGGCCGCTGGCCTTTATCCATCGCGGTGGCCATTACGGATTCAGACGGTGATACCACGGAAAAACGGATTCCGGTTCAGATCAATGATATCAGTAACAATCTTGAACTGAAGCTGGCGATAAGTGACCTGGAAATGACCGAGCCCCTGTATCAAAAGACATCGGTCAGCGAACGGGTCGACGTCGACATTCGTGCCGATACCGACGCCGTGACCAAAGTCTGGTTTCTGCCCCCTGTCGTCGACAGCAGCGGCTTTGCCCTTGATGACCGGGGCAACCGGTTGACAGCCGATGGCCTCCCCATCAAATACTTCGCCCAATCCACCGCCATCCGCTACCCTGCAACCTGGGAAGCCTGGTCCATTCAGGATGGCAAACAAAAGGATCATATTTTCAGTCTGACCACGATACAGAATGATGGATCGGTGATTTATGTACCCTCAGGCACCTCAGTAACCGCCACCATTGGCATCACCTGGTATCACCACCTTGATCACCTGACGCCGACCGGCCTGAATACCCCGTCGCTGCCCGTCAGCTACACCCTGCAAGCTATAGATGCCGATGGTTCTAAAACCAGTGACGTCCTGACCCTGTCACTGCGGGACGGTGAATACCCAACTCCCGGCAAGATCACCCAGCCACCGGCGACCACGGATATTAACAAAGGCAACGATACTTCCGTGACCGGCACCCTCAACTATACCCCGGGTTCCGACCGTCCCGTCCCCGTGTTTGATCGATCCACCATTGAGCAGGAGGTGGCCGGGTTAAGCTCCGATGGTAATCCACTGACCGGTATTGCCGTGTCTGGTCCGGACCACTCAGTACTGACCATCAGCCGGGACAATGACCATCTGCCGGTTTTCCGGTTTTCCGTGAGTGATCCACAACCGACCTCTGCCACCCTGCAATTTGAACAGCTGGACAACCTTGATCACCCAATGTCGTCTTTCAGCCAGAACGAGTCGATCACCCTGACCATACCGGTATTGATGAGTGACAGTGACAACAGCCTGAACACCACACCCACGAATTTTCTCTATACCGTGATGGATACCGTACCGGTGGCCAACGGCGACTATTACCGGAGAAATAACCAGCCCATTGGGGCAGAAGGCCAGACCTTCAAAGGCAACCTGCTTAACAACGACACTCTGAATGCCGATGCCGATAATGCCAGTCTCACCGCCATCAGCTACCAGAATATGGTCCATCCAGTCAGCCCAACCGGCACAACTGCCATTACCACGGATGCAGGCATACTGACCGTCCGGAGCGATGGCGAATGGCAACTCCCTGCCAATCCTCATTTTGATCACAGTGCGGGACAGAACTTCACTCTGAAGATGGTTAACTCCATTATGGATGGCGATGGTGATCACAGCAGGGCACCTTTCCAGATCACTATTGCTGACCAGCCTGCAACGTTCACCAGCGTTATCACTACCGAAGGCCCTGAAGACACGAACACCCCTGTCACCCTCTCCTTTTCCATTGATCTTGGTGACCCGGACCGGGAGGAAACCCTGACCAGCCTGTCGTTCAGCACCAGCGATCTTCAGGGAGGCATGCTGACCTGGAATGGCAATCCCCTCAGCGCCACCGGAGACACCGTACAGATCCCCGTTGCCGCCATGAGCCGGAGCATGGTCTCCGGCAGCGTCATCCTGAGCGCTGACAATCTTGGCTATCTGCCCCCAGCCGATGCGTCGGACTTTACCCTCCACAACCACCAGGTCACGCTCAACCTGAATGCCACCATCAGCAACAATCCGGGGCCGGTTCAAAGCCTGAGTACTCCGTTGGTTATTCATATTAAAGGCATAGCTGATCCCCCCATCTGGCCCAAACCGATACCCGTGGTCACCGGCGAAGAGAATCAATACATTCCCCTTGGCAACAGCATAAAAGCCGGGCTTATGGATAAGGATGGATCAGAAGCCCTCTCATACGCGATAACGCAATTACCAGGTAGCATGAAACTGTTGTGTCATGGACGGGAAATTAATGCCGGGACCACGCTTACGACAGAGCAGTTTGGGCAGCTGATTGTTCAGTCTGATGAACATTGGAGTGGCAGACTGGAAATAAAGGTGGATGCCATCGCAACCGAACAAGGTTATTTTGCGGTTGAAACCGCACGATCACCGGCAACAATCACTGTCAATGTTCAACCTGTGGCAGACCCTCCCACACTGGTGGTTATGCCTGCGGGTGCGGACCCTGACACCGTTAAGATAACGGGAAATGAAGATGAGCGCATTGCCATTGGCAGCCACATCAAGGCAGCCCTGGTGGATACGGACGGGTCTGAAAGCCTCTTCCTGACAGTCACACCATTGGTTAAGCCCGGAGAAGCTACAGGCCGTCTGTGGATTCAGCAGGGAAGCGCCTGGACAGAAATAAAACACGGCCCAACGAATCATTTTGAAGTCACTGGTCCGGATATTGACCATCTCTATTATCAACCGGGAAAAGATCGAAGTTCGGCAAACTTTGACGATGTTCGTTTGCAGATAAACGCCATCAGTCGTGAGTCTACTCAGGATGGGCTCACACCGGTGGCTGGCAAAGAAGAAGCCATATCACCGGACCGGTTTATGCAAATAAGCATCAAAGGGGTTCCAGATTCGCCGGAAGTGACCCCGAATGATACCTGGACCGTGAATCCGTATAAAGCCAATGAGTTGACAGGCCGTGGCCAAGAAGACCAAAGACTTCCACTGACGTTTGATCTTCACTCATCGGATGTTGATGGCTCCGAAAGCCTGAACTCAGTCGCTACGCTGGAAGACAGCCGGTTTCGTCTGGAAGATAACCATGGGCGACAGCCGCCCATCGCTTATATCGTTAATGGCAAACCGTTTTTCCAAATAACGCCAGCTGATCTTAGCTCCGGCAAATACCGGTTGAAACCACCCCCGGACTATGCTGGTGAGGCACTGGTACCCATGAAGGTTCTGGTGACAGAACTGGACGGAGCCCATGCCATTTTTGACTACCAGCTGCGAGCTATCTTTGCCCCGGTGGTGGATACCCGGGATCAAGCCATCGCCCCCATCCGGGGTAAAGAAGTTGAACTGGACAGAGCCGGTAAATTTCTTTCGGGTGGAGCACCACTGGCCCTTACCGGGTTCACCCCGGGCGACCGTGATGGCAGCGAAGCCATTAGCGATATCACCGGATTCAATTTGCCCGATGGTTTCCAACTGATGGTAAAAGGCACATTGCTGGCCAACCAGTGCGGGTCCCTGGTTGATCACCTGGGCGGTCTGGATGCACTGAAAAAGATGCTTGCTGCAGGCGATATCCGCATTGTACCGATCCATTCAGATGGAACGATTGATCATGATTACCCAACTCCCACCCGTCAGAGCACCGACTTCAGCTTTACCGTGGAAATCTCGGATCAGCAAAATGGTTTAACGGCGAAAAAAGAGGTAACCGTCAGTGGGCATATTGACTGGCAGGGCGAAGTTGATGGTGAACAGCCTCCAGCCACACCGTTCAACCCTGATGAAAACACCAAAGTCGTTCATGATAACCCCGGGCCTTTTACAGGAAATGATGTTCCATTGAGGGCATTACAACTTGTTGCCACCGATAAAGATGGCAGTGAGCGGATAAAAGACGACAAGCGACCTCAATATGAAATCGAGGTTTATGACCCTGCCGGAAACAAGATGACAGGAGGCTGGCATCTGCAAACCTCTGGAGGACAGGATCTGATCTTTGATAACGATAAATGGCTGATTCAAAGTGGTGAACTTGATGGTGTCTCGGTCCATTTTACCGAGAAGGGCACGTACTTTATCCATACGAAAGTCATTGTTGAAGACGTTGGGGATGAGGAAGCGCGCTATGCCCGGATGCAGGTCATTGTCAAAGAGGAAGCGCTCCATGACCGGGTGCAGGTCATTGTCGAAGGGAATACCGGAGACCCGGGTCAACCGATACCTCCGGAGAACCTGTTTGTCTGCTCAGAACCGGTAGCGGGTAAAGAGGATTACTACGTCACCATTCCAGACCATTGCATCAACCTCGACCAGACTCACACCTCTGCAAAGGAAGAAGCCACATTCCGTATAACGGTGGCGAATCTTCACGGGTGGAGCCTTAAAGGTTTCACAACGGTGTGCTGGAATAACGATGGTGAGGTCACCGAGTACATCACCAGGCCGGAAGACGTCGGAAACCTTCAATTTCACCCACCCAGGGACTTTTCCGGAGAGGACAGTATCGACTATCACATATTGAAGAGAAATACTGATTCCGACCAGACCAGCAAAACGGACTTCAAGATCCCATTCAAGGTTCTGCCGGTGGTGGGAAACTCACAGGATGAACCACCGGAAGATTCGGTATCTGACTTGAAAGCCTGGACAGAACCGGCAGCGGAGGCCGATGAGTGGAAGGATACGGATCACCCCGAACCCATGCACCTGCAGTTAAGAACCACCGATATTGATGGTTCGGAAACCATCGAAAAAGTTGTCTTTAAACCACCGGACAATATCGTTATCCATGGTGATGGGCTGCAACCGGACAACTCAGTAGCTCGACAAATATCCGAAACAGAAGCGCAGTTTGAGCAACGGATAGCACGCTTCACCTTCACTCCCGGAGCAGGACTTCCGGCGGGAACCTATACCATGCCGCTGACTGTAGAAGTGCTGGATACCGCTCCGGGAACCGGAAATACCGACAGCAAGGTATTTAGCAAAGCGATTGACCTGATAGTCAAACCAGTCAATCACTGTGCCACCCTTACTGCACCCAATCAGGAAGGCCATGAAGACTCAGATATCCCTATTAAAGGGCTGATTGCGGCCCTGAACGATAATGATGGCTCTGAAGTCATCTCTGTTGTGCTCTCTGGCCTGCCTGATGGCAAGGTGGTCAAGGACAGTTCCGGCAAGCCCCTGCCCTTTAACGGGAGCGGGAAGTGGCAGATTCCAGCACACTTAATGGATAACAACGGCCATGTACAGCCACTGTTCCTGAGGCCGGTGAAAGACTTCAGCGGTGTCGTGCAACTGACCCTGAAAAGTCACAGCCACGAACAGAGCCTGAGTACGGTTTGCAGTGACGAGCAGGCATTTCAGATTACGGTACAACCTGTGGGTGACCCCATCACACTGGATCACATTCCCGGGGCAATGACGGGGGATGAAAACACTCCCATCGTCTTTCGTCTGAATGCCAAAACCACAGACAGCCATTCAGACAAACATGACCATCCGGAAGAACTTCAGGCCACATTGACGATTTTACCGGGCAGCACCCCCACGCTGATGCCTCCTGAGCCAGAGGCCATCAAACCCAGCCTTACCATTGCTGGCCAAACGACAGCCGTATTCTCAGCCAATGGCTCAGGCGGTTATACCGCAACCATCGCAACAGCGGATGCCACATTACCCGTGCTAGAATTTAATCCGGGCGATGGTCATGGAACACTGCAGATGTCGTTAGCCGTCCGGTCTGTTGATAAAACCGATGGACTGACAACGGCCTATGGCCCTGAAATCGTGATGGGCAGCACTATTACCATTGCGCCAAAGTCCGATAAGCCCTCACTGCTGATTGATCGCAAAAGCATCATTACCACCGTAGAAACACCAGCGCCTGTTTTTATCCGGGCTTCAGTGATCAATCCGGCTGAGACGGTCAGCAACCTGGTCGGCACGGAGCTCTACACCCTTGTTCAGGGACTGCCAGGCAGTGCATCGCTGGTTAACCATGCCGGAACACCAACCGGCACTGTTTCCTCCAGCCCCGCAGGTATTGCACTGGTCAGCAATGAGCTGCAAAACCTTTACCTTAAAGATCATCAAACCGGAAGTTATACCCTGAATGTTGAGGCCATCTCCGATGTTGGTGATGGGAATAACCAGAGCAGTGATGTCATTGCCCTGAACATTGTGGTGGTTGAAAAAAGTAAAGACATCAGCGGCACCCCAAACAGCGATATTATCATTTCCGATGGCACAACGCCGAAGATCTCCGCTGGTAATGGAGATGATCTCATTGCCGGGGGTAACGGTGAAAACCAGATACTTCCCGGGTCAGGAAACAATACAGTTTGGGGGGGAGCGTACTCAGGCTCAGGCGATGGTCGCCGTGATACGTTCCTCTTTGAGGCTGGCGATACAGGCACAACCGCTATCCGGGACTTCGAGCCCGGCGTGGACGTTATTGATTTGAGCCAGCTGCTGAACCTTGACGAGGTGTGGTCCGGTAGTGATCTGGCGAACCAGGTCACCATTGATGAAATGGATGGGAAAGCGCGGATCACTGCACTATCCGAGGTGATTACCCTGGATACCATACCGCTGGAAACGCTGTTGCCCGGGGGAAACAACATGGATACTGCAGAACGTTTAAGCTCGCTGGTTGAACAGGGTCACCTGATTGTCTCCCATCAGTTTGGTCACCAGGGAAAAGATACCCTGTATGCACCACCAGCCGCTGAATTAAAGGGCGATGGCATTGTAAATGCCGGTGCCGGAGATGATCACCTGTATGCCAACAATGAGGGCAGCAAACTGAGAGGCGGGTCTGGCAACGATATTCTGGAGCTGAGCCGAAACAGCCATGCAATAGACAGGCTCTACTGGCGGAAAGAAGACGCTGGCAGTGAAGCTGCACCCGCTTATGACCGGGTATTCAATTTTCACAGTGCAGAAGATGTTATCGATATCTCTGGCTTCCTGCCTGCAGAAGCCAGCGCCCAGCCTTATGATTACATGGCGCTGAACAGCAACGGCAGCAGTACCAACCTGAACCTTGCCAGTACCAGCGCCCACCACTGGACCAATACCATTGAGCTTGCAAATGTCGACTGGTTACAGGGCAGCAGTTCGGAAGATGCGCTGAAATACCAGCTGGAACAAGGTTACCTGATCACCGGGTTTCCTATCTAGCGGTACAATCATTAATCACCTTGAACAACTGCAAATTGAGAATATCCTTCATCTTTTCGCTCAAGCGCTGTGGTGACGTTCCAGTAGGGGTAGTTACGGTTACTCCTGCACCTGTTCACACTTGCCAAATCACTGCTACGGATACGAAACTATGCAGTTTTGATCAGCCACAGCAGCCCTCAATGACGACATCCGCAAATCAAGAAAGAGCCAACACTGAAGACTTCCTGTCTATTTTTCTGCATGACATTCCGTTGATGGATGTTCGTGCCCCGGTGGAGTTCGCCAAGGGCAGCTTCCCTTTGGCGATCAATATCCCCATTCTGGATGACCACCAACGGGAACTGATTGGTACCTGTTATAAAGAAGAAGGACCTGAGGCGGCTGTTACCCTGGGCTACAGACTGGCTACTGATGATATTCGGGCTCAGCGACTCGAAGCCTGGCAATCACTTATCAGGCAACAGCCAACAGGGTATCTGTTCTGCTTTCGTGGTGGACAACGCTCCCATATTACCCAGCAGTGGCTGAAGGAATCTGGCTACCCTTATCCACTAATCAAAGGTGGCTATAAAGCCCTGAGACGTTTTCTGATCGATGAACTGGAACGCTCCATTGATGAAATTCCATTCATTATCCTCAGTGGCAAAACCGGTACCGGCAAAACCTGGCTGATTCAACAACTACCTTACAGCATTGACCTGGAAGGCCTCGCCAACCACAGAGGCTCCAGCTTTGGCCGCCGATACGGTGGACAGCCGGGCCAGATCGATTTCGAAAATCGCCTGTCCATCGCGCTGCTGAAGCACCGTCACAGGCACCCCGGAATGCCGGTACTGCTGGAAGATGAAAGTAAACTGATTGGCCGCTGCAGCCTGCCCCAGACGATGCGGGACAAAATGCAGCAATCCCCGTTAATTTTGCTTGAAGAGACCCTGGAAGAGCGGGTCAGGATTGGTCTTAAGGAGTATGTGACCGACAATCTTGCCGAGTTTATTGCCGCTTATGGTGAACCACAGGGTTTTGAGCAATTTGTCGAAGGCCTCTCTGGTAGCCTTTACCGTATTCGCCGCCGACTGGGTGGCGAACGCTATCAGCAGTTAACCAATATTCTGGAAAACGCCATCGCGCAACATAGATCGGGCGGGGGAATAGCAGGCTACAGCCCTCTGATCAGTGATCTGCTCAGCAATTATTACGACCCCATGTACGACTATCAGCTGGAGCAGAAGGAGGGTAAAGTGATCTTTCGGGGAGATCGTGAGGCTATTGAAAGTTACTACAACACATCATTGATAAACTGATTCGGGCCATCATTGGCAGCTGCAAGGCCCTGTTGATTAAAGGGCCTTGTCTGAAATTGCCCTATCAAGAATTACCGGTCGAGCATTCTGGAAATCCCGGCAAAGTCATTGATAACAATATCATCCTGACTCTACTATGTTATTTTTTATATGACTAAGCAGTAGACAAAAGTTTTAGGCGTTTGTTCCAAATTTTATTCCAAAAGCCAATTAAAAAACTGAATATTGATAAGATAACCAGAAAATAAACACTGGAAAAACAAACACTGGATAGCGCAATGAACATCGATTTCGACAAAGTGGTGGATCGAACCAACACCTCCAGCCTTAAATGGGAGCGCTTCAGCCCTGACGTTCTCCCCATGTGGGTAGCGGATATGGATTTCCAGTCAGCGCCTGAAATCATCGAAGCACTGCACCAGCGCATCGACCATGGGGTTTTTGGTTACACCGAGCCAGACAGCGAACTGGAAAAACTTGTCGTTGAGCGCTGTCGCCATCTCTACCACTGGGATATTGAGCCAGAATGGATTGTCTGGATGCCGGGCCTGGTTTCTGCCCTGAATGTCTGTGTTCGTGCTTATGCCAACCAAAGCGAAGGCGTCATTTCCCCCGTTCCTGTCTACTATCCCTTTCTTATGGCACCCAAACTGGCCGGACGTGAGTTAATCGGTGTGGAATGGGTTAAACAAAACGGCCAATGGGTGCTCGATCTCCACAGCCTGGAGCAGAAAATCACCCCCAGCTGCAAACTACTGATGCTCTGCAACCCGCAAAACCCGAACGGTCGGGTATTTACCCGGGCAGAACTGGAGAAGCTTGAGCAACTCTGTAACAAACATGGCCTTGTGGTCTGCTCTGATGAAGTGCATTGCGACCTGATTCTTGATCGCCGTGCGGAACATATTCCCTATGCGGCCATCAGCGAATTTGCCAGAGACAACTCAGTGACGCTTATGTCACCGTCGAAAACCTTCAATCTGGCCGGCTTCGGCTGTGCATTCGCGATTATTCCCAATCATCAGTTACGCCATCAGTTCAACCGGGTTCGCACCGGTATTGTGCCGTCAGTGGACAGCGCCCTGATTGGCTACACTGCTGCGAAAGCGGCCTATCGTCATGGTGAACCCTGGCGTCAGTCATTGCTGGATTACCTCCGTGGAAACCACGACTACCTGCTGGAAGCCATCAATAACATTCCCGGCCTGGCCATGGAACCACTGCAGGCAACCTATCTGGCCTGGATTGATGTCAGCGGACTGGGGCTGGAAGATCCTCATCAATTCTTTGCACAGGCCGGTGTTGGCCTGTCCCCCGGAAAGCAATTTGGCGATGAAAATTATCTGAGGCTTAACTTCGGTTGCAGCCGATCTGTGCTGGAAGAAGGCGTGGCACGAATAGCCAGAGCCGTTGCACAAATGCAGTCAATGGATTAAAAACTTTCACCACAAAGGCACAGAGACACAAAGAAATATTTTATTCTTGAACTCTGTGCCTCTGTGGTCACAAAGCCTAATTGCTTATAACAGCACCTGCGGTCATTATATCCAGCCCAACAACTTGTCAGACTCACCGTGAAAGAGATCACCAACCACTCATTTCAGTTTGCACAGATAGGTGTTATCCACTCCTGCTACCGCCAGAAATTTGGAATTCCCCGTCAGCCCGGTATTGTCACCGCCGCTGAAGCCACACTGGAGCTTTTTCCCCCGTACAACCAGGATAACCTGGTACGCGGTCTGGATGGGTTTTCACATATCTGGGTACATTTTATCTTCCACAAAACCATGGATGAGGGCTGGCGTCCAACCATTCGTCCACCAAGACTGGGAGGTCGACAGCGCATGGGGGTATTTGCTACCCGTTCCACACACCGGCCAAACCCTATGGGTATGTCCGTGGTTGAGCTGCGCAGCATTGAGTCCGGCAATGGCAAGCTGACCTTGAAGCTGGGGGCGGTGGACCTTCTTGATGGTACTCCCGTTATTGATATCAAACCCTACCTGCCATACGCCGATGCCCTGCCTGATGCCAAGGGTGGCTTTGCGCCCCTGCCAATGGCGATGGCAGAAGTGAAGTTCACCGATCAGGCCATGAACCAATGCCTGCGTTATCAACAACGAACCGGCAGGCAGCTGATTCTGCTGATCGAGCAGGTACTTGGCCAGGACCCGAGACCCGCCTACCTGAGGGAATCCTCCGGACGACGCCATGGCACCGCACTATGGGACCTGAATGTGGTCTGGGAGTACACCAACCAGCACTTCCTGGTTACAGAGCTGGAACCTCTGAAGCTTGACGTGAAAACAGTGGCAGGTAATGGGTAATGATTATTCCCCATGACATGATTGAGCCGGAAACACTTAAAAGTCTGATTGAAGAGTTTGTCAGCCGCGAAGGGACGGATAATGGCTATGACGACGCCCTTGCAAAGCGAGTGGCGCAGGTATTATCCCGCTTGAAATCCGGCGACATGGTGATCGTATTTGATCAGGAAAGCCAGACACCGAATATTCTGCACAAAGACGTTGCCAGGCAAATGCTGAGCGAGCAGGACTCCTGATCATCCTTTTTCCAGAAGGCTGTCCAGGAAAATAGAACCACTCTTCTGGACAGATCCCCCAGACAAAGTTACCCGGGCGGGCAATATGTGAAACGTTGTCGTTTACTTGATACAGAGTGTGTCCTACCCGTTGTCAACGACGTCTATCTGTCTGAAAAATCTCATGGCTGGCTATGTCGGCCGTGCTAATTTGTATGAAAACTTCGAGTGGCAATGTCAAATGTAACTGAGACAGGGCCTTCTTCAGTTCTGAGGACATTAGCTGGATCAACATTAAAAAAATTCTGTGCTAACTCATCAGCAACGGGACCACATAAATAGGTGGTTCCGGGCTTTCTCTGCACTTCTTCCTGCCAATAGCCAGCATGATTTTCAGCAGCACGGATTTCTTCTGGAAAAAATATCGCAGCCATGGCTCGCCGAGTGGGGTTCAGTAAAAAGGTCACATCGGGAGGTTCCATATGCCAGGCTACATAACCCCTTCCATCATCAGGAACATGAACAAGGCATAAACTACCATCCATGTCCACAGCTTGAATATTCCTGTTGATGGTAACCCGTTCATAATCACCAGTTTCCAGCTTTAGAATGCCATTACCACCACATTCAGACTCATCATCAGAAGACTCAATGGAATATGCTGCTAACGGTTTAGCTGCAGCACCATGGTTCTCTGGGTTATCAAGGCCAACGGTTTTAGCTGTGCCAACATTTTCAGGGGTAACAGCATTGGTCTCCTGGGAAATTTCCGGTAGATCCGGTGTCGAAGGGGCTGGTAAGGAAGAAGAAGGAATCATAAGTATTACCTTTATTGAATACCTGTTCTCTTGAACAGACAAAATAAAGCTTGAAAGGTTCCAAAAATATAATTCAATAAATCAATCAACCCACGGTGAACGGACAATCCAACGATTCAATACCCCTGACCAATGATCAGTTAACGTCAGCCCGGATATTTCATAAGCTGCCCCGAATTTCGAACGACCACATGGGTGTGAAAGGCAGGGCGACGCAGGATGCCAAAGCCTGGCACACCATTTCAATGAGTTTGAGGTGTATAATCCCCGTTCACCCTGAGCGTCCTTCGGCTCCGCTCAGGATGCACGGACGAAGGGTGTTTGGCACAGTCTTTATTCAGGGCATGGTGTTTACGCCCTTCGACTCCGCTCAGGACGAACGGAATTTGGGCATCATTGATAGAAGGAACCCATCAAACTCATCGAAATGATGCACACTATATCCACTACAGGCTACAGCGGCGCAACTGCTCACCATAGTTACTGGCCCTGCGCCTTACTTTGCTGGCGGTGCTTAACAACCATTTCTTTTTCTTATGGGTTCCCTTGCGGTAACCGTTCCAGCCTTCATGGTAATTCAGGTACTGCTGATCGGCGGCCCACAGTGAAGTGCCATTCAGCTTGCGGGACTTGTGGGTATACCAGCCAATAAAGTCAATCGCGTCGCCAAAGTCTTCGCGGCTCGAAAAGAAACCTCCGGCTTCGCTGACATATTGCTCCCAGGTGCCATCCTGCGCCTGCGGGTAGCCATAAGCGGAAGAGTTACGGGGTAATGGAATGAAAAGGAACCATGGCCGTGGCGGCTGGGCATCGTGCCGGTAAGATGATTCCTGATACATAATGGCCATCATGATCTGGATAGGGGTGCCCCAGCGCTGACTGGCTTTTTTTGCATCTTTATACCAGCCGCGTTTTTCCTTGAAGACACTGCAAAGGTTGTGGGGCTTCTCGGGTGGTGCCTTACTGGCACAGCCTGCCAGCACGGCAGACAGGATCAAAATAAACAGCTTTCGACTCAGGTTTGACATTCAGCCGCCATCCTCCAATGTTCAACCACAGAGACCACCAGGAGCACTGAGAAAAGAGAACCTTTAGCTTGCTTCATCAGCTCAGATTTCCAGGAGTGTTTACAGCCTCTGTGGTTCAGCTCGAATCAATTTGCCTCAGGCACTACTCACCCCAGGCCTGCCTCATCTGCATAAAGTCATCCTCAGTGACGACACGCACTCCCAGCTTCTCTGCCTTGGCCAGTTTTGAACCGGCCTTGTCACCGGCCAGCAAGGCTGATGTTTTTGCTGAAACTGAGCCAGTCACCTTGGCACCCAGTTTTTGCAGGATGGCCTTACCTTCGTCGCGGGTCATTGTGTTTAATGTCCCGGTTAACACCCAGGTTTCACCTGCAAGGGGTTGATCGCCCCCTTCTACAACCGGCGATTCCGTTTCCCATGCAACACCTTTCGCCAGAAGTGCATCAATCACTTCGCGGTTGTGTTCCTGACGGAAAAACTTCTCAATATGACCGGCAACCACAGGGCCAACATCATCCACGGTTTGCAAGTCTTCCACCGAAGCGGCCATCAATTTATGCAAATCGCGGTAGTGACCTGCCAGCCCCTGTGCGGTTGCCTCACCCACTTCGCGAATGCCCAGTGAGTAGATAAAACGGGGAAGCGTGGTTTTTCTGGACTGATCAAGCGCATTAATCAAGTTCTCGGCCGACTTTTTCCCCATACGTTCAAGGCCGGAAACCTCCCGGGCATTGAGACTGAACAGGTCTGCCACCGTTGCAATCAATTGACGATCGACAAGCTGCTCAACCAGTTTATCCCCAAGACCATCAATATCCATCGCCTTGCGAGAAGCAAAGTGCTTAATGGCCTCTTTGCGCTGGGCTGAACAGAACAGTCCGCCAGAGCAGCGCAGGATGGCTTCTTCACGTTCCAGCTCAGAGTCGCATACCGGGCAGCGATCCGGAAAGATGATATCCCGAACATCATCAGGACGCATGGAGTGGATAACCCGGTTCACCTTGGGTATAACATCACCCGCCCGGAGGATAACGACACTGTCGCCTATTTTGATATCCAGCCGTGCAATTTCATCCATGTTGTGCAAGGTCGCATTACTGACCGTCACCCCTCCCACAAACACCGGCTGCAAACGGGCAACCGGAGTGATAGCACCGGTTCTGCCAACCTGAAACTCCACATCCTTAAGAGTCGTGATCGCTTCCTGTGCCGGAAATTTACGGGCGATGGCCCAGCGCGGTGCCCGGGCAACAAACCCCAGAGCCTGCTGCCGGGCAATGGCATTCACTTTATAAACAATACCGTCAATCTCATAAGGCAGCCCCTGACGTTTTTCAGCCATGGCTTGATAGTAGTCTTCACAGGCCTGAACACCTTTGACCACCTGCAGTTCGGGGCTGACTCGCATCCCCCATTTTTTCAGACAGGCAAGTATCTCACTGTGCGTGTCTGGCAGTACTCCGCCATCGACAACGCCAACACTGTAGCAATAGATCGTCAATGGTCGTTTAGCCGTTATCCGCGAATCCAGCTGGCGCAAACTGCCAGCCGCTGCATTTCTCGGGTTAACAAAGGTCTTCTCACCTTTGGCACTGGCCCGCCGGTTTAACTGTTCAAAACCAGCCTTTGGCATATACACTTCGCCCCGGACTTCAAGGCGTCGAGGCCAGCCATCGCCCATCAACTTGAGTGGGATTGATTCAATCGTACGAATGTTCTGGGTAATATCTTCCCCGGTAGTGCCATCGCCACGGGTAGCTGCCCTGACCAAAAGACCATCTTCGTATAACAGGCTGACAGCGATACCATCCAGCTTGGGTTCGCAGGCATATTCAATGTCTTCAGTGGTGCCCAGCCGCTCTTTAACCCGGCGATTAAAGTCCGCCTGGTCTTCTTCGTCAAAAGCATTGTCCAGAGAGAGCATGGCCAGTTCATGGCGAACCTGACCAAACGCTTTCAGAGGCGTGCCGCCAACCCGCCGGGTGGGAGAATCTTCAGTTATCAGCTGTGGGTATGCAGCTTCAAGGGATTTCAGGCGGATAAACAGCTTATCGTATTCACTGTCGGGAATTTCCGGCTCATCCAGGACATAGTAACGATGGTTGTGCTCGCTGATTTGCTGACGCAGCTGAAGTATCTCTTGCTCTGCAAGCTCAAGGGAAGGAACCGATGGGATATCTGAAGAAGTCATGCTCATGGAATTATCAAAGGCCAGCGGGTTCTCTGCCTGAGAACCCGCTGAAGAAAACATTAGATAGCAATGGCCGGGCCAGCAGGAATATCAATGCACCGGCTGTTTCGCCAGCTGCTTGCGCTCATATTCACGAATACGCTGACGACAGTGTTCAAGGGTCTGCTGAGTCATCACGCTGAACTGTTCATCTTTCAGCTCACCGCCCAGATCGAGGGCAAGACGACGGGCCGTCTCTTCCATCAGGGCAAAGGCCTGCATGGGTTTTTCCGGCCCCGGCAGACTCATAAACAGACTCAAAGCCGGTGTTTCAGTGGCTTCCAGATTATCAATGGTAAAGGTACCCGGCTTTACGCCGTTGGCCATGCTGAACAGAATTTTTCCGGTATCATCGGCATTGGTATATCGATGGAAGATCGACATATCACCAAAACGCATGCCGGATGCCAGCATGGACTGCATCAGCTGGTCACCGGCAAAAACACCGCCGCCTTTGGCCAGCACATTGATCACAATCACTTCACTGGCGGGCGGGCGCTCTTGTAGTTTCTCTGCCTTCTCACGCCCCCCCAGGTTGAGTTCTTTCTGTGGGTTGGAGCTCTCTCTGGCCGAAACGTCACGTTCCTGAATCGGTGCCTTGCCCTGACTGGTTGCCGCTCTTGGCTGACCTACGAACTCCTCCGGCTCAGCACCCAATCTGGACGTTTCACGGGAGCGAACAGAACGGTCAGCGCCTGCGGTCCGTGAAAGACCTCCGTGTAAATGATCCTCAGCAGACGACGGGCGTTTACTTCTTGAGGGTTGCTGTGACTCGTCCAGATTCATCAGCACCGGAACAGGCTCATCCAGATCAAGCGCTCTTTGCACTCTCGCTTTTTCCCCGGCGTCGCTTTGCTCTGTATGCCGTTCCGCTTCTTCAGGGTGACGATGGCGCTGTCTCAAGGATTCAGGGTACACGGTCGGTTCTTCGATACCCTCTTCCGGGTAGTCATCAAAATAGTCGCCCCCGGAAAACCCGGGCTCAACACGGGGTCTGGCAGGCTCTTTTTTGGCAAACCCTTCTTTCAGAAAGCTCTCTTTCAGGGTGCTTTCTTTATGCGCACTGGGCCGGGCACCGCCATTGGGCAGTTCACTGGAAAAATCATCGTCATAGCCTTTGACTTCCTCCAGACCAAAGCTGATTTCCGATGACCTTTTTCTGGCCAATCGCATCCTGCGATAACCGTCGGCCAATACGCCGACGATTACCAGTATTCCTATGAGTATCAGCCAATCTCGCAAACTCATGTCCTTGCTGCCCTGTAGACCTTGAAACAACGCCCGAATTGCAGTCTGCCTCCCTGTGATAACACTTGATGACAATGAAAAATAGGCCACCGTCATCTATCACATCTGCATTAATTACTGCTGCAATCGACCAACGTTGCAATATTACAATAAAAAAATAACAAATTAAGCCATGAACGTTTACTTTACGTGCTTTATAAACTGCGTATTGTCAATGTCATAGCTTATTTATCCAACTCTTAAGCATACCGGATAGTTACAACTCAGCCATCGCCGCCGCCTGCTCAATATCCACCGATACCGGTCTGGATACACCCGGCTCATGCATGGTGACACCCACCAGCTGACTGGCAGCCTGCATGGCGATTTTGTTGTGAGTGATGTAAACAAACTGCACTTTATCACTCATCTCAGAGACCATTTTGGCATACCGCCCAACGTTGGCATCGTCCAGAGGGGCGTCCACCTCATCCAGCATACAGAAAGGCGACGGATTCAACTGGAAGATGGCAAATACCAGGGCAATAGCCGTCAGCGCCTTTTCACCACCGGAAAGCAGGTGGATCGTACTGTTTTTCTTGCCGGGGGGCTGAGCCATTATAGCCACTCCGGTATCCAGCAGGTCTTCTCCGGTTAAGGCCAGATAGGCCTGCCCACCGCCGAATACCCGGGGGAACAACTCCTGGAGACCGGCATTGACCTTGTCGAACGTCATTTTGAACCGTTGACGGGTCTCCTTGTCGATCTTGCGAATGGCATTCTCCAGGGTATTCAGGGCTGACTCCAGGTCATCGTTCTGGGCATCCAGATACTGTTTGCGCTCTGACTGGGTTTCGTACTCCTCAATAGCCGCCAGGTTAATCGCGCCCAAACGCTCAATGCGTGCGGCAATCCGTTCCAGCTCCTGCTCCCACTGCCGTTCAGATGCGTCATCCGGAAGGTTCTCAAGTACCGTTGCCAGATCAAACTGATCCTCTTTCAGCTGTTCAGCCAGTGTCGTTCGACGAACCTGCATGCCCTGCCAGTCCATCCTCAGTTTTTCCAACTGTTCGCGAATTTTCTGCGCCTGCTGCTCAGCACTGTGGCGAACCTTCTCGCCAGCACGGATCCGCTGTTCCACTTCTTCAAGTGCCATCCGGGCCTGCTGCATCGTCTCTTCCTGCTCAAGACGTCTGGCCAGCATCTCCTCCAGCTGTTCCCGCAGATCCCCCTCTGGTGAGTTGGATTCAGACATGGACTCCCGGAGAAACTCCCGTCGCTCCCGGAGCTTGGTAGACTGCTGACTCAAACGCTCAATGGCTGCTTTCAGAGAGCCTATCTGGGTATTGATGGATTGCTGGCGAAGGGCAAGTTGATGGGCTCGCTCCTGATCAAAACGGGCCTGATGACGTACTTCTTCGAGACGGGCCTGAAGCTTCTCACGCTGCTCCTGCATCGCTTCCCGACGACCAATGTCTTCTTCCATGTGGTCCAGTGCTTCCTGCAGGCGCATGCGGGACTCGCCAATCACCTCCTGCTCCAGCCCATACTGCTCCCTGACTTCCTGCAGTTCCTGCTCAAGCCGTCGACGGCGCTCGGAAAACTGTTCTAACCGGACCTTTCGGGCACCAAGATCCGCCCGCACCTCACCCTGGTTCCGGTTGAGTTCGGACAGCTGCTTTTGCAGCTGCTCTCGCTGAGTCTCATGCTGTTCGAGTTTTGACCTTGCGCCTTCCAGCTGCTCTTTCAATAGCAGACTGCTTTCTTCCAGCGTCGTGAGCTTATCACCCAGGGCGTCCATCTCTTTCTGGCGTTCCAGCACACCGGCGTTATTATCGACACCCCGGTTGACCCGCAGCCAGCCGGAAGAGAGCCAAATGCCATCCGGTGTAATGATCGATTCGCCAGCCTGGAGTTTTGCTCGCAGGGAAAGGGCCGTTTCCAGTGAATCTGCGGCATAGATTCGAGCCAATAAGGGCAGAGCTTCCTGACCGCTGATCACTTTGTCGGCCAGCAGTGGCAACTCACTTAATGAAGGGGTATGTTGCTGGCCTGCACCAGCCTCCAGCAGCACCAGCGATCCCTGCTCTAACGCACCCAGCGCATCAGCGACAGGATCAAGGCTATCCAGACACACGGCCTGCAGGCTATCGCCCAGAACGGTTTCAACCGAACGTTCCCAGCCCGTATCGACCTGAAGCTTATCCATCAGACGGGTATGGTTATTGAGCTGGTGTTGCTCAAGCCACTCAATGGTGCCCGTATCCTGATGCAGTGATACCTGGTGCAAAGCCTCCAAAGAAGCATGACGACCTCGCACCATGCTGAGTTCATCCCGGTTGCTTTCCAGATCCGCCGTCAGGTTCTGCACCTGATCACGCTGTTGTTCAACTGCGTCAACACACTCTTCGATGCGCAGTTCAACGGTTTCTGCGGTCAACTCCAGTCCGGTCAGTTTTTCCGACAGGAGCGTCATCTCCTCCTGGTCTTCAGTCCCCCCAAGCGCGGCGGACTCTTCTTTCAGGCGACCTTCCCGCTCCTGCAAACGCCCCATCACCTGTTCGGCATGATGGATGCGGGACTGCTCAACTTCAGCGGTCCGTTTTGGTTCATGGGATCGCTGATTGAAATGATCCCACTCCTGCTGCCACCGCTGCATGGCCTCTTCTGCCCGGGTCAGGACATCACCAGAGTCCGCCTCCTGATCCTGCAGCATGGCCAGCTCCGGTTCCAGCTCGATCAGTTCTTCCTGGAAAGACTCCAGTTGTTGCTGATCATCCGCCAGCTGTTCACGGGCCTCTTCCCAGCTGTGCTCCACCTGTTCAAGGTCGCGACTCAACTCTTTGGAACGTTCTTCCCGGTGCTGCAGGGTCTGTTCAATACGGGTGACTTCATTGCCCGTGCCGTAATAGCTGGATTGCGCTTCATGAAAACGGTCACTCAGCTCCATCTGCTGAACGCGATCATCTTCCATGGCGGCATCCGCTGAACGCTGTTGGCTGATTGCCGCTTCCAGCTGAACCTCGAACTCACGGATGGCCTGTTCCTGGGACTGGGCTCCGGTATTGATGGTCTGCCATTTCAAGGCTTGCAGCTGGGCCTTTTTCAGCCGTTCCTCGGCTTTGTACTCTTTGTACTTTTCCGCCGCCTGAGCCTGCCGTTGCAGATGGCCAAGCTGACGCCCCAGCTCTTCCCGCAGGTCGGTCAGTCGTTCAAGGTTTTCATTGGTTCGGCGGATGCGGTTTTCCGTCTCACGACGGCGCTCCTTGTAGCGGGAGATACCGGCCGCTTCTTCGATAAATACCCGAAGCTCTTCCGGTTTGGATTCAATCAGATTGGAGATAATGCCCTGACTGATAATGGCGTAACTTCTGGGTCCAAGACCGGTGCCAAGGAAGATATCCATAATATCTTTACGGCGACACTTACTGCCGTTGAGAAAATAGGTGTTCTTGGCATCGGAGTTAACCGTTCGCTTGACCGAGATTTCCCGGTAAGCGGCAAACTCTCCGGTGACCCGCCCTTCGTTATTATCAAAGATCAGCTCCACAGACGCCTGATTGGCAGGCTTGCGGCTGTTGGACCCTTTAAAGATAACGTCGGTCATGGACTCGCCACGCAAATGCTTGGCGGACGATTCCCCCATGACCCAGCGAACCGCATCAATAATATTCGATTTGCCACAACCGTTGGGGCCTACCACCCCACACATATTGGAGGGAAAGTGCACCGTTGTGGGATCCACAAACGATTTGAATCCGGCCAGTTTGATGGACTTTAAACGCATCGTTTCCTTTAGCTCTTCACTGTCGGGGCCCGGCTCGGTATACGTATGAGCCTGAATACTGACCAATAGTTCACGCTATGGGGCTTTATGCTCCGGCAAAACCACCATTCATAGCATGTTGCTTTGGGCTCCGGTTCCTTGTCATAGCGAATCGTTTGTTTGAAAGAGTTGATACTTCTTTCAATCCAGATCTTACACATTAACACAGTCAATAGAAAAGTCGCCCTTTCCGAAATGAAAAAGGCGACTTCCAGTATTTTTGATAATTGCAGACTGTTTTGTGGTTCTTTAGTTCAAATGCTTAACCCGCTGGCGTAAATGTCAGCCTGACAGGCTCAGTTGCTGTGGTTTTCACCCCTTTTGCCTGCACCTGATAATCAGGGGACATTACATTGCCAGTGAGGCTGATCCGTGCGGTGATATCAAGACTCTCGATGGATGACAGCAGCTGTCCACCCATCATCATGGCGCTGTTATCATCAAGCAAGACTTCCCTGGGGAGATCTCCAACACTCAGAGGCACAGCCACCAGCGGAGGCTGTTTGGCATCACCGGCTGGCCGGGCAAAGACCACCACCCGCGCATCATCTGGCAACTCACCCAGCTCAGGGGCCAGATCGATCATGACCCGAAGGGCAACCACGGTATCACCGAGCATTGAACGCGCCTGATTAATACCCGCACTCAATGACTGCCGGGCTGCGGGATCCACTTCATGGGTCAACGCCAGCTGCCAGGCGGCAATGGCGTCCTGATAGTTCCCCCTGGTAAAGGCATCAATCCCCTTCAATCCCAGTGCCGTGGTATTCTGGCTATCTTTCAGCAGTGTCTGCAGATAGAGTTCGCGAATTTCAGGTGTTACCACATTATTACTGCTTAAAAACAGCACCTGCGCCAATTCCGCAGTGACCTGGGGATGGCCATTACTGATACTGGCAAGGTGCCGGTAGGTTTTAACTGCTTCCTCCAGCTTGCCTGTTCTCAGGTAATGGCTGCCCAGCATGAACAGCGCCTGATTATTCTCAGGCCGCTTGGCCACCCACTCTTTAAGTACCGTTTCCACCTGCCCACCATTGAGGTTGCCATTGTTCATGGCGTTGACCACAGCAATCTCAGTGGTGGCACCCAGCTTAAAATAGAGGAGCACGGTGGACACAGGTACTATCAGAGCAATCAGCAGTGCAAACCCCGGCTTCTTCAACAGAGAGCATGGGCTTGCTGGCTGCCCATCACCCAACTCATCTGCCAGTTTCTGCCTTAACTCCAGTTTCAACCTTTCCGCTTCTCCCGCTGACACCAGCCCCTGTTGCAGCTGCCAGTCCAGATCGGCCATCTGGTCACGGAAACTGGCAACGTTTACAGACTCTTCAGACTCATCCTCACCGGGTGCTGAAACGACTGGCTTTACCAATGGCCAGACCGAAACCAGTACGGCAATGGCAATCAGCAAGGCGGCTACCAACCAGAACTCCATCATTACTCTTTACCGTCCGTTTTATTATCTTCTGATGAGTGTGTGGTCAAATAGTCTGTCAGAAATCTGTTCAGCTTTTTGTCCAGTAACTCTTTATCTGCGTTATGTTCATCGGGAGCCGCTGATGCCGATTCCGAAGCAGTCGCCTTATGGTTGCGAACCACCACAATAAGTACTTTCAAACCCGCCAATAGCAGAAGCAGAGGCCCAAGCCAGAGCACCAGATTGACACCAGCAAGACGGGGTTTGTAAAGCACAAAGTCTCCGTAGCGGGCCAGCATAAACTCGATAACTGCCTGGTTATCTGCGCCTTCATTTAACAGTCGGTGCACTTCCCGCCGAAGATCCTGGGCAATGGGCGCATTAGAATCGCCTATGGACTGGTTTTGACACTTTGGACAACGCAGCTCATTGGTCAGCTCGAAAAAACGCTGCTCCAGTTCCGGTGTCGAAAACTCATAGGAGTCGATCACACCATAGGCTGCACCCATAAACAGTACGGTCAATAGCAGAACGATCAATCGGGAGGTTATGCGCTGTATCATTTGGCCTCCCCTTCACGGTTATTTGCCTGTGCCAGTAGCATTTGTTTTTGCAAGTGCCTGAACCTGGGCTCAAGGTCATTCTTCCAGACATTGGCATCAACAATGCCGACATGCTTATAACGGATGACGCCCTGATGATCGATCAAATAGGTTTCCGGTGCCCCGTAAACACCCAGATCAATGCCCAGTGAACCACTTTTATCATTGATGCTGAAACGATAAGGGTCGTGCAGCGTCTTCAACCACTTTCTGGCTTCAGGCTGATCATCCTTGTAGTTCACACCGTAAATGGGTACGCCTTTATTGGCCAGATCCACCAGATAGGGGTGCTCGACACGACAGGCAGGACACCAGGTAGCCCAGACATTGATCAGGGCGACGACTTCACCCAGCAGGCTCTCTCTGGTCACAGTCCTGTCTGGATTTTTCACCGTTGGCAGTTCGAATGTTGGCAAAGGCTGATCCAGCAGGGCAGAGGGCAGCTCGCCCGGGTTCTCCCGGAACAGTGCCACATAAAACATCAGGCAAAGACCGAGAAAAATCGCCAGTGGTAAAAACAGTTGCAATCGCCGCTTCATGCGCTGGCTACTCCCTCATTACCCAGTGGTCTCAATGCATTCACTTTCTGACGAACTTTCATTCTGTAGCGCGGGTCTGAGATCGCCAGCACACCACCCAGTCCCATAAACAGGGAACCCAGCCAGATCCAGCGGACAAAGGGCTTGATATGAAGTCGCAATGCCCAGCTGCCGTCATCCCCCAATGGTTCACCCAGGGCAACGTAAATATCGCGGGTTAATCCGGGGTCGATAGAAGCCTCGCTCATAGGCATTTGCTGTGCGGTATAGACTCGCTTCTCAGGATGCAACACCGCTATTTGACGACCATTTTTGTAGACTGTGACAGATCCATAGTTAGAGGTGAAGTTAGGGCCGGGCTGTAAACTGACACCATCAAAACGGAACTGATACCCACCAAGCGTTACCCGGTCACCGGGAGCCATGCGTAAATCACGCTGGCTGCTGTAGCCACTGGTGATGGCCACACCAACAATGGTGACTGCCAGCCCCAGATGCGCCAGATGCATTCCGTAATACGCTGGTTTTAACCGTTTTAGCGCATCAATCAGCCCCGCTTTTGCCCGGGTGTTTCGGGTTTTATTCAGAATATCCCGGACCATGGTCAGCACGATCCACAGCACCAGGGCCATGGCCAGCACTTCACTGATCAGGAAATTTTTGGCCAAAGCGTCACCGTAGAACAGGCTGAACCCTAAACCACCCAGAATGGATACCAGAAAAATCCATCGAGTCTGGCTGATCAGCCATTTGACCGAACCGTTCTTCCAGTTGAGCAGAACCCCAAACCCCAGGGCAAACGCCAGCAACATGGCCATTGGCACAAAGACAAAATTGAAGTAAGGAGGCCCTACCGAAATCATGCCCATATCGAGGGATTCCAGCAGCAGCGGGAATAATGTTCCAAGCAGCACGGTGGCGGCACTGGCGGTCAGCAAAATATTATTGACCAGCAGCAGCGTTTCCCTGGATGCCATGGAAAAACTGATACGACTGCGTACCTCAGGTGCCCTGAGGGCAAACAGCGTCAGTGATGCACCGACGACAATCATCAGATAAAAGAGGATAAAAACGCCTCGCTCCGGATCATTGGCAAAGGCGTGGACCGAGGTAAGCACGCCGGAGCGAACCAGGAACGTGCCCAACAAACTTAATGAGAAGGTAAAAATGGCCAGCAGTAACGTCCAGCTCTTAAACAGACCACGTTTTTCTGTCACTGCCAGGGAGTGCATCAGTGCCGTTCCCACCAGCCAGGGCATCAGAGAAGCATTTTCCACCGGATCCCAGAACCACCAGCCACCCCAGCCAAGCTCATAATAGGCCCACCAGCTTCCCAGAGAAATCCCCAGGGTCAGGAACACCCAGGCCACGGTTGTCCATGGTCTTGCCCATCGGGCCCAGGCGGTATCCAGCTGACCTCCCAGCAGAGCAGCAATGGCAAAGGCAAAGGCAACGGCAAAACCCACGTAACCCATGTACAGCATGGGAGGGTGAACGATAAGGCCAAAGTCCTGAAGCAGAGGGTTCAGGTCAGCACCATCTTCCGGGGGAAAAGGCAGAATCCGGTTAAACGGGTTGGACGTCAGCAAGGTAAACAGCAAAAAGCCAACGGTAATCATCCCCATGACCGAGAGCACCCGGGCGGACAACTCAGGGGGCAGGCGGTCGCTCTTGACAGCCACCATCGCCATCCAGCCAACCAGAATCAGCACCCACATCAGCAGCGACCCTTCGTGTCCGCCCCAGGTGGCACTGACTTTATACTGTACCGGCAACAGGCTGTTTGAATGCCTGGCGACATAATCCACCGAAAAGTCGTCGGTAACAAATGCCCAGACCAGACACAAGAACGAAAAGCCCACAAAGGCAAACAGTCCCCAGGACAGGGAACGAGCCTGATTCATCAACCGGAGATTACCGGTGTAACTGCCCACCAGCGGAAAAATGCTGAGTAACAGACTCAGGCACAGGGCAATAATCAGAGCCAGCAGGCCAGCTTCAGCTACCATCTTGCAGACTCCTCAGCTCACTTTGAGCAGTGGTTTGTACCGTCGGCCTGGTGTAACCGGGATGTGCCTCATCAATGGCTTTCTGAACTTCCGGCGGCATATAGTTTTCATCATGTTTGGCCAGGACTTCCGTTGCCGCGAAAACACCGTCATCGCCAAGCGTTCCCAGGGCAACTACACCAGAGCCTTCAACAAACAGGTCGGGCAGAATACCTTCATAGTGCACCGTTACCTCTCCGGCACCATCCGTGATGCGAAAACTGACTTTCAGGCTTTCGGTATCACGCTCAACGGAACCCGGAACAACCAGGCCACCACCGCGCATCCGCTGACCTAACGGAGCTTCACCGGCAGCCATCTGAGCGGGTGAAAAGTAGTGATTAATGTTCTCGCGCAGCGCAAACAACATCAGAGCCACTGCCACCCCAACGCCTGCCAGCAGCAGTAATACGAGTATTAATCTCTGTTTGCGAACTGCATTCATTGAGCACTCCTCTCTACAGACTCAGAGCCTTCTTCCTGTCGCCCGGGGCGATGTTTTGGTTGTGTGTTTTCAGGGTTGGCAGAGCGATTCTCATTGTTATCACCTCTACCTGTAGTGACCTCATTCACGATCACTTTTCTTTGCACCAATTGCTCTTGTCTTCTCACTTGTGCAGCTAACTGTGCGAGTATCCGCCGCCTTGCCATAAACGGTGCAATCAGATTGTAACCAATCACGGCCAAAGCCATCGCATAGGCACTCCAGACGTAGAGACCGTGCCCCTCCATGACCAGAAAACCGCTCCAACTGTCAAAATACATAGACATCAACTCACCAGCTCTTTAACCCAGCGGGTCTTTCTTTCACGACTGATAATTTCTATACGTAGACGAAGCACCGTGACCATCGTAAAAAACAGATAAAATCCGAGAATGGCCAATAACAGGGGCCATAGCATTTCCGGGGCCATGGAAGGTTTTTCAGTCAGTTTCAATGTGGCACCCTGATGAAGGGTATTCCACCAATCCACCGAAAACTTGATGATCGGGATGTTGACCACCCCCACCAGGCTGAGAATGGCGCAGGCTTTTGCGGCAGCCTCTGTGGTGTGGATGGCACCGCGCAGGGCAATAATACCGATATAGAGAAAGAGCAGAATCAGCATGGAGGTCAGGCGGGCATCCCATACCCACCAGGTCCCCCAGGTCGGTTGCCCCCAGATGGCTCCGGTAATCAGAGAGAGTATGCAGAAGGAAGCCCCGACAGGTGCCATGACTTTCAGCGCCATATCTGCCAGTTTGATTCGCCAGATCAGGGTCACAGCAGCGGCTGTTGCCATCATCATATAGATCGACTGGGCAAGGAACGAAGCAGGCACATGGATAAAGATGATGCGGTAACTGTTGCCCTGCAGGTAATCCGGAGGGGTAAACGCCAGCCCCCAGACCAGCGCCACCAATATCAGCACCAGGGAGGACACCTGAAGCCAGGGCAACCACTTACCGCTGATATCATAAAACCACTTGGGAGAACCCAACTTATGAAAAAACGTCCAGTTCATACTCTTGTTCTACTTACTGAGGCCGCCACCAATGCGGCCTGATTTTGCAGGGATTCTCTGCAGGCAGAGAGTGCTGGAAATCTCTTCACTTTTCAAGAAATTGCCTGAATAAAGGCACGTCTTTTTACCGTATACTGAAATATATTCATTACTCATTAATTACCCTTAATGCCCCTGCAATCGCCAGTGGTGCCAGACATATCCCAAGTATCAGGAACACAGACAACCAGAGAATATGACCTGTATACGGCATGTTTTGCATTGCAGCACTAACGGCCCCTGTGGCAAAAATCAGTACCGGTATGTAAAGCGGTAACGAAAGCAGGGTCAGCAACACGCCTCCGCGTTGTACTTTTACCGTTAAGGCAGCACCGATGGCCCCTGCCAGACTGAGTACTGGTGTTCCCAATAACAGCGTCATCATAAGAGGAGAAAAAGCTTCTGATGGCAGATGCAACATAATGGCCAGCAATGGTGCCATTAGTGTTAAACAAAAACCGCTGGTTAACCAGTGACTGAACACCTTGGCCAATACCAGTAAGGGCAGCGGATGTGGCGACATCAGTAATTGGTCCAACGCCCCGTCCTCCTGGTCACTTTTGAACAATGAGTCCAGCGACAGCAAAACAGCCAGCAGAGCACCAATCCAGATAATGCCTGCTGCCAGTTCTGACAACACCTCCCGATCCGGCGCAATCCCAAGGGGAAACAAAGTAGCCACCATCAGAAAGAACGCCATGGGATTAATGGCCTGACCGGGTGACCGGAACGTGAGCGTCAGGTCCCGGCGAATCAGGGCCAGGCAGGCTGAGAACCCCCGCATGGATGGCTGGTCAACCCTGGACATCTTGCCCCCTCTCACCATCAGCACTCCTTTCTTCGCCAAAGTGCTCCACATTCAACTTACGCAGATTTCCCTGACGATCATTCAATGGTTGATGGCTGGTAACCAGCACCATACCTCCCTGATGGGTGTGCTCATCAAAAAGTCTCTCCAGCCAGGAAACACCTTCAATATCAATCGCGGTGAATGGTTCATCGAGAATCCAGAGCCGTGCCGGGCTGGCAATCAACCCGGCAAACGCCACCCGCCTTAACTGCCCAGCGGATAGATGGCTACAGGGAATATCTTCATAACCGGCAAGCTGGACCCGATCAAGGGCAGCGAGCAATACTTCCCGATTGATGATGGTATTGGCCAGCCTGGCTCGCCAGACAAGGTTTTCAAGAGGCGTCAGATCCAGTTTCAGTCCTGGTTTGTGGCCAAGAAAAAAACAGTCAAGACGAAAATCAGCATACACTGTCGATAAAGGCTGGTCGTTCCAGAAAATATCGCCACTCAAACTGGATGAAAAGCCAGCAATGATGCGAAGCAGCGATGTTTTACCAGCACCGTTTCGCCCCTCAATCTGGAGTATTTCTCCACTACCAAGCTGAAAGGACAGGTTACTGAACAGCAGCCTGTCGTCCCGCTCACAGCTCAACTGAACCACATTAAGCAAAGCGAACTCCTGAATCCAAAAGCGTGTATCGCCGAGACCCTGATTCGCAAAGCAGCACAGCCATGAGCAATGAAAAGCCCTGCTTTCCAAGATGTCCCTATATAGCGTTGGTTGGCGATTATATCAGGAAATTTTACTGACTGCGGAGGTAAATAGTGTTCATTAACAGTATTGAAGAAGCCTTGGAAGGGCTCAGGGCATACCGATCTTCACTCCCAATAGAGAAAGTGAAGATAAAAGGCATTTGGAAACGGGTACAGAAGGAAAGGAAAGTATTTGCAAGGATCAAGGCGTTGTTACTGCGCCATAACCCCTGTGGTGTAGGACTCACCCACAACATCAGACTTCAATGTCACCGGATAATCCAAGGCTAACCAGGAATAGTAACCGTCCCTGAGGAAGAACACCCGTTCATAACCCCATAATGCGGCCAGATAACTGCCAATAGCCCCTCTCATATGGTATGTGCTGTTTCCGTAGATCACGATAGGAGTCTCTTTTTCCAGAACCCCCGGCACCAGCAGCTGACGAAACCCACCCCTTAGATCAAGACTGTGAGATCCGTCTACGTGTCCATATTGCCACTGTTGATAGGGACGCACATCGATAAAGAGTGCGCCAATATCATGAAGGCGTTTTGCCTGGTGGGTATTGATGGTAATCACACCATTAATTTCTTCTGGTGCTTCTTCCTGAGCCGGAAGAGTAAAGGAGAGTGCCGACAACAGAATGGCGGCCGAGATAGAAATCCATTTCATATTATGCAGGTCCGTTATTAAACAACTTAATAAAAGAAGTATATGGAGCTAAGACCCACTCACTTGGAACAATAAGAAACTAAAAATAAAATGTTCAAAGCTATGCAGCATATAACCGGCATATATTTCTGAAAATAGATCAACTCAACTGAACGCTGTCAAAATCAAAAAAGAAAACGCCCCGATTCCCGACGCTTGACCATATTTTGTCACTGCCCTGTAAAAACGGTGTGGCTGAGACGTTAACTCAGCCAGTTTTGCAACCGTGACCTTAAACGCAGTGCAGCCTGAGAATGAATTTGGCTGACTCTTGATTCACTGACCCCTAACACTTTACCGATCTCTTTCAGATTCATCTCTTCATCGTAATAAAGCATCAATACCAGCTTTTCTCTTTCAGGCAGTTTATCAATAGCTTCAATCAGTGCTGTTTTAAATTTTTCTTCCTGAATATCTGCTGAAGGGCCCCTGTCTCCTGAGCGAGCCTGCATTCTTGATTCTTCACTGTCAAATAACTCTTCATAACTAAAAAGACGACACCCTCTTAAATCACTCAGAATGGTGTAATACTCATCAATTTTCACATCAAGTTCTTTGGCGACTTCAGAATCCCGGGCATCTCTTCCCAGTTTCGCTTCAACAACCTGAACCGCTTCAGTAATACGACGACTGTTGCGATATACTGATCTTGGTCCCCAGTCCCCTTTTCGAATTTCATCCAGCATTGCGCCACGAATTCGAATACCGGCAAACGTTTCAAAACTGGCACCTTTGGATGCATCATATTTTGAAGCTGCTTCAAGCAACCCAATCATTCCTGACTGGACCAGATCATCAATCTGAACACTGGCGGGCATTCTTGCGGCGAGATGATTGGCAATTCTTTTTACCAATGAGCGATGTTTTATCACCATCTCTTCCATGTTCAGTGTCGTTTTTTGTGCCGACTTGGTTTGCACGTCCTGTGCTGTCTCTGTCATGATTAGATCCTCTCCTTGATCCTACCAGGCAAAAAGAATTCTATACGACCTTTTGGCTCAGGCACCGGTAATTTTGCTAGCTGATGTCCAATTCTGTGAAACGCTCTTGCAGCCCGACAATCGTTACTGACAGTCAACAGTGCCGACTGCTGTAATACCGCTTCACTTACAGCCTTATCATGTGGAATTGCACCCAGAAAGCTTAAAACTATCTGTTTGTCGTCTTTCAGATACTCCTGTAATTTCTCAAACTGTTTAGCACCGCCTCTTCTGCTGCTCACCTGATTAACAACAATATAAAACTGGTGAACATTGAAAACCCGGTACAGAAGCCTTATCTGTCGAACAGCATCAATAACAGACACGTCTTCCTGACTGACGACAACGACCACCTCTGTTGCCGCCTGAATGAGAGTTACATTATCCGGGGCCAGGCCCGGAGCCGTATCAATAATCAAAGTATCCAGATCTGACGCAAGATCATCCATGTCCTGAATCAACTCTACTGCCTGAATAATTTGAATACTGTCTTTCCAGTCTCCCTGAGCAGCCGGTGTAAATACCCTTACACCCGATGGACCATCCAACAGTCCTTTCTGCTGATGGCCCGAGCTCTCAGTAACGAACCCACCTTCAGCAGGTGATGAAAAAATAAAATCAGACGACAATTGTTCTTTTAAACCTTCTTCATTCATCCCGAGGGTGAACTCAACATCTGGTACAGAAAGATTACCATCCATCAAAACGACACGCTGACCCAGCTTTGCCATCGCCAGGGCAAGGTTTACTGCAACTACGGTTTTACCGACACCTCCTTTACATCCTGAAACCGCAATCACTCTTTTCTTTACTTGCGCCATCGTTCTCACTTTAATTTTTCAATTGCTCAGAAAATGCATATAGAAAAACGACACAATATACATATCAATGAACATGCCAACTTTAATTTGAAAAATAAAAACAGCTACCAAACCCCAAAAAAATACATAAAGAAAAATAAAAAAACACAACCACCTGTTTTTTCACAACTTTCTAAAACAACACCGATTTCATTTCGCTATTTTTTTGACATAGATTAATTTTCGGTTGCTTTGAAAATATCTTGAACACTTTTTTGAACTATCCAAAAAGATAGTTATTTGACAGTGTCACTTTATAGTGACGCAAAAATGGCAGCATTTGACCGACAAAACAGGGAAGAAAAAAACCAGATCGTGACATGATGTCGATTAGCGCATTCATTAAATATGCAAATAAAGGATTACCTGCAAACCAATCAGCAACAATTATCGAACAGTGGATCAGCAAGAAGAAGGGAGTCGAAGCACAACAGAACAATACAGAAACAAAAACCGGAACGCATTGATTAACGCAGTAAATCTGAGAATGAATCTGTTAGCAAAAAAAATGGCTACAAAAATGTAGTCATTTTTTCTGCATCACTGAATATCAGTTTTTCACAGAATCCTCATATCTCTGCAAACCATACTTGCGCATTTTTTCCACCAGGGTCGTTCGCCGTATCTGCAACTTGTCTGCTGCCCTGGCAACAACACTATTGCAGTCACTCAGCGCCTGCTGAATCAAACTCTTTTCCAGTCGGGTCAGATATTCCTTAAGGTTCAACCCTCCTACCGGCAGTACTGCAAGGTCTTCCGAAGTAGCAGCACCGGCAGGCTGGATACTGTCCGGAAATAAATCCGCCACACCATCATCTTCCTGACTGATCAAATCGAAATGACAGAAACTTTCTGGCAGATCCTGAACCCCGATAACCCCATAGGGATACATAATCGCCAGGCGCTCCAGAAGATTGGCCATTTCCCGGACGTTACCCGGCCAGTCATGCCGACAAAGCGATAATATTGCCGCTGAACTGAGTCGAATTGATCCCCTGGCCTGCTTCTCCATATTGTGGGTCAGCTCATTAATCATCAGCGGAATATCTTCAGGCCGCTCTTTCAGCGAGGGCATCTCAATGGGAAATACATTCAAACGGTAATAAAGATCTTCTCTGAAGCTTCCCTCAGTGATCATACTTTCAAGATTCTTATGGGTTGCAGCAATAATTCGAACATCCACCTCAATAGGCTCTGTTCCACCAACCCGTTCGAAGGTCCTCTCCTGCAAAACCCTGAGCAACTTGACCTGCATGTGCAGAGGCATATCGCCTATTTCGTCAAGAAACAGTGTTCCGCCCTGGGCCATCTCAAACCGCCCCTTGCGACTGGTCACAGCACCAGTGAAAGCCCCCTTTTCATGGCCAAAGAGCTCACTTTCTAACAGATCAGTGGGGATAGCACCGCAATTGACCGGAACAAATGGCGCACTTCTGCGATAGGAATGCTCATGAAGATTGCGGGCAACCACTTCTTTGCCGGTGCCGGACTCACCGGTGATCAAAACATTGACGTCCCGATCCGCCACCTGGGCCATGGCGGCCCGAACTTTACGAATACGCTCGCTCTTGCCAACCAGCCCACGGAACAGTTGTACCTGCTGGTTGTAGCCAGTCTGGTGTGCCTGACGCCACTGCTCACGGTAGACCTGACCATAATGCAAACTGGATAAAAGTTGCGGCTTGCTACATGGCCAGTCAACCCGTGCAATGATTTGCCTGGCCAGTGCTAACGACAGATTGTCTGGCAGTGACTCCGCAATCCGGATAACCGGAACGCCACCACACCAGCCCTGGACTCGGGAAAGCATTCCCTGCAGGGAGCTTTCTGCCTGTAAAAAATCACCTAGAAATAAGGCACTGAAGTTTTCCGGGGGATAAGCACTAACAGCATCTTCCCAGTAGGCTGCACCGATAGCCACTGTGTGATAGCCCATAAACTGCAAAATAGTGCTGAAGTCATGCCGACGCTGCTCCGCGTCTTCAATGATGAGTACCTGCTCAGCTGTTTCCATAAGACGACGATCCTTGTCATCCGATTAATTTTTACAGCGTAGATACAAATTTTCGAAATTAAATTACAGCTTATTATTTCAGTAAATAACCAAAAAGTGGATTCGTCAAATTTTTGTTTGTTTTTTATTTCAAAAAATCATAAAAGAAAATTATTTAAACCATATCCTTTATGCATGGGAGCCTCACCTATAGATAGTTAGAAGCTAGATAGTTAGAAGCCCCCAAACCAGCTTAAATCCCGCTGGCTTTCAGATACGCCTCCACATTCTGTCGCAAATGGGCAGGATTGATGGTGCCAACAATAGCTGAAGAAACCGCCGGGTGTGAAAACACCAGTTTCATACTTTCCAGAACGGGGTCCTGTCCTGACAGGCAGGCATGACCACTGGCCAGGGCCTTCTTGATAAAGATGCCTTTGCCATGTTCCAGCGCATAGTCCAACACCGGCTTTTCGCCCTGTTCGTTCAGGTTATAGGTCACCATGGCAACGTCGGAATGTTCCAGCGCCAGGATGCCACCGGCAACCGTTTTGGTGGACATACCCGAAGCGAGGATTTTCCCCTCTTTTTTCAGATCAGCCAGCACTTCCAGGCAACCTGTCTGCTCAATGATATTGACATCATCACCATTGGAATGCACCAGCAGCAATTCAATCACATCGGTATTCAGGCGCTGCAGGCTTCGCTCCACACTGAAGCGGATATGCTGCTCCGAAAAATCAAAACAGGACTCTCCCCGACCATTTTCAACAGTGACAAACTCTTCACCAACCTTACTGCAGATGACCCACTGTTCACGCAGCCCTTTATGTTTGGCAAACAACTGTCCAAGGCGTTCCTCGCTGGTGCCATAGGCCGGAGCCGTATCCAGCAGGTTCATGCCCAGGGTATGGGCCAGGGTAAGCAGATCCAGCATTTCACGGTCATCAGGAATCGTAAACTGTTCCGGGTACTTTACGCCCTGATCCCGGCCAAACTTAACGGTGCCGAAACCCAGCGGCGACACTTCAAGATCAGTACCGGCGATCTGCTTGTTAACAAGACACTGACTCATAATGTCTTCCCTTGCACAAAATGCCCCTGCCAGAAATTTGGACAGATCTCCGGCCGGGAAAATCCTTCCGGCATAACGAAACTGTCATCCGTCGCTGGACGAATATTATCCTCCTGCAGCAAACGAACCACTTCATCAGAGAGATTAGGAGCCAGTGCCAATTTCGTCGGCCAGGTGACAATACCGTTGGCCACCGGCTGACAGAAAGCCGCATCCGGACGAAGCAGGCGGCTCTGTTTTGGCTCGGCACGATTGACCCGCAAGGTGTCCCACTCAGCCAGACTCAGGTCTACCCAGGGCAACAGCACTTTCAGCTCTTTTTTCGCCGTAGCAATCAATTCTTCAGCAGACTGTTTGACACCATCTTCCGCAATGCCTCCGCCGAGATACCAGACCCACTTGCCATCGGCATCCGGATGGCTGGTAATGGTCATTCTCGGCAGTGGTGTTGTGCCAAGACAATGGGCGTAGATAGGTTCAGGATGGGAATGACGAACCATGACCATCTGCAAGGGACGTACCTGCATTTTTGGATGACTGACACCCCAGGTATTCAATAGCGCCTCAGCGCCTTCACCCGCGGCCAGCACAAACCGTTTGGCTTGCAACAGGGTGGTCTGACCATCGCTATCCGCCAAGGCAACAGCATCAATCTCACCGTTGGCATTGGTTAACAACCGGGCATTACCCTGCTCGCTCCAGTCTACTTTCAGCGTTTTATCTTCCAGGCCACTGACCAGGGCCCGGGTAACGGTGGCAATATCCAGAACGATTTCATTGAGCTGATATACCTTTCCGCGAAAACCATCATGTTTGAAAATGGCTGGAAACTGCTCACTGGTCAGTGCATCAACCCGTCCACGAAGCGCTTTGCTGGCAAAGAAAGAGGTCATTCGTGAGCCAATATCACCTGGCGACCAGAGATAGTGGTATTCAGACAATATGCGGGCCGAACGGAGATCCGGATCCACCTCCCCACCCTTGCCAGCCAGGGCATTACGCCAGCGCTCCGGCATACCGGCAATGGCCTGGGAAGCATTGGTTAACTGACCAGTTAACGTGTATTTTGTACCGCCATGAACAATGCCCTGGGATTTTATGGTCTGACCACCGCCCAGAGCATTCTGCTCCAGCAACAGGGTTCGATAGCCCAGGGTATTCAAGGTGCGAAATAACCAGAGACCGGCGATACCACCACCAATCACCACCACATCGGCTTCTACAGTTTGAGACATAAGAGAGTTCAACTATTTGGGATGACCTGAAATGGGCGGCATTATAACACTGCCGGACTCATCCCTGAATGACAGTCTTTGATCGAATGAGGTTGACACCCTGCCTGTGTTAAAGGATAGGGAGGGTGTCTAATGGACCTGAAAAATATAACTTTGAAATAGCCTCCTAGTTTACCCGATCAATATCATGAGCAGCTTTTTCAGCCATCAGGTAAATGGCAAGTATCGGAAAAGTCCCCACATGTCTAGGGAATACTGATGCATCCACAACCCGTAAGTTTTCAATGCCCCGTACACGAAAGTCACTATCCAGCACCGAAAAAGTATCATCAGCTCTGCCGATGGCCACAGTACTGAACGCATGATGAGCCCAGGCACCATCTCTGATTGCCTGTTTGAGTTCCTCATCTGATTGCAACGATCTCCCCGGCCAAACTTCCTGGTATTGCGTTCCATAAGTGGTTTCTGCATTCTGAACAATATCACGCACCAACTTTACGCCCTTGAGAACACCTTCCAGATCAGTCTCACCAGAATTCGGATTTCCACCCAGCTTCAGTGTGTTCTCATTACCATCTTCAAAGTAATGGTAATTAATTGAAGGCCGGTCAAAAGGGCTATCCGTCTTCAGCGTCACAATTCCACCACGATTTTCATTATGGCCCTTCAATACCACCCAGGTGAATCGTTGTGGTTGAAGCCCCACCGCACTGTAGCCATCAAAATAACCAGTAAACTGATTCACCAGGCCAAAGATATGCAGGTCCTCCTCAGGCTTATCCGGTGAAGACTTTGTCAGTATTGACGCAAAGCTCAGATTGGTTGACAACACCGATTTCTCACTCTGTGCATTCAGCGTGGCTGCACCCTTCAAATACGCTACACAGCCTTGACCAAGAAGGTTATTAAAGAAGGACAAACAACGCTCAAACCACCCCAGCCTGGTTGGGGCTTCATATACCATGCCTACTTCATACCGATCCTGAAGATTTCTTCCTACACCCGGTAATGCATGACGCAGGGGAATATTGATATCAGCACGATTAAATACTTCAGGATCACCAATACCGGACAACATCAGCAGTTGCGGTGTATTGTACGCACCGGCTGCCAGAATCACCTCTTTGGCCGCATAGGCTTGATTACGAGTCTGGCCTGAAGCATCCTGATGAGTCTGGTCTGCGGTGTACGCGCCTTCAGCCACTACATACTCAACCCCCGTCGCCTGTTTACTGTCCTGACTATCAAACAGCACCTCTGTCACCAGAGAATTGTACTGAATAACCAGCAACGGACTATCATTGTCATAGTCCCAGAGACCATCATTTTTACACCTGTTTTCGCGCTGACTATCCGACAACCCGTCCGGGTTTAAGGGATCCGCCAAACAGGCGCTTGCCAGGATTCGCTCACGAACACTCGCCCGGAAGCCATCTTTTTGAGCCACAGGCAACACCCACATGCCCTCTTCCTCGTTAGCCAGCGATGCATCTAAAAGGTTATTGTCATTCAGGTTTTCAACAATGGATTTATTACTGTCAAAATTGGGAGGGTTCACAACTGATACTGCAGACTCAACCATCTCTTGAACATATTGACCATGTATATCGTTAACCAGCCAGTCCGCTTCATATTTTTCAATAGAGGCCCAATCATTAAGAATAGGCAGACAGGTACTGTTTATATAGCTGGCCGACCAGGAGTAATCCCCCGTCAATTCAGCTAACGAATCCCAGTCTGAATTTTTTGGCAGCACATTTATCATGGCGTTGTTAGTTGAGGAGCCACCTATCCCGGTGCCTCGAGGATAGAAAATGCCTTCTCGAGAAGTTCCGTCGGGACAATCACAGTTGCCATTGCCTTGAACAATACAGCTGACGCGCCTCTCAGGATTATCATTGATACGACACATCGCATTAGTGTTGCGTGCAGCCTTCGCAGGGTCACTGTAGTGCTCTACATAATAGGACCAACTTTTCCTGGCTTTTCACTGGCAAAAGGATGTGCAGCAGGAATAGTATAGGTTGGATTATTGTCAGCAGGATCGCCACCCACATCGATGAGTAATACTGAATGCCCCAGATGTGCAAGTCGTGATGCCACAGTTCCTCCACCTGAACCCGCACCTACAACAACAAAGTCATACTCTGGCTCTGGCACTTGTTCTGGTAATGGTTCTGGCTCTGATCCACAATAGAAAAATATGCAGTACCATTTGGAAAAAGAAATTGCTTCAGCAGCGCCGGACCAGCTTGAAGTTATAATGGCTAGCAAAAATATACTCAATCTTGTCAGCTTCATCTAAACAGCCCTTTTATTATTTTTATTTTTTTCAATTGTAAGAGCCTGAGCTACTTTTTGACCGAAGAAGGCTGAGCTCAATACTCTGGCTTTGCTCTTCATTCCAATAAGAACAACTCAATCCATGACCGGGTATTATTGAAGAGCAAGTTAAGGATGATACAAAATAATCACAGATAAATCTTCGTCCCGATATGAAAAGACTCTCATCGAAACAAGTGTTTCTCCTTGTAGAAAAAATCGGCATTCGCGTGAACTTTCTATCAACTCCCGGGTCAATATATTCAGTTTCTGCGTTTATCAGGTTGTATCCATGCCCCCTATTCATCCAATGACCTTTACCCCTACAATTCCTCAAATTACATCCGCAGCAGGGGCGCAACCATCCGAATCATCCTCCCAAACTGATCAACCATTGGCAGTAGCCATGGATATACCACAGCCCCCCCATGAGACAACCCCTGATATTGATTATGGTCATATTATTCAGCAAATTATCAGCACATCAAACCTGTCAGGAACCTGGTCACATCAAAGCATTGAACATCTCACTCAATGTTTTGATTTAAAGATCCAGGCCAAAGTTATTACCCTTCTTGAAGACGCATCAGCATTCAGGCAGCTTCAACCATTGCGACAGCAAATTGCCGGGCATCTGGAGTACCTTCGGAATTTTTTCCATGAACATGGCGGGGATGCCAATAGTATTGAAACAGCCATTGCCAACCATGCTGATCAACTGGCGGAGAAAAAAGCTGCCATTGAGAAAAGAAAGCTGATCAGTCACTGGCTTCATTGGGACCAACACGAAGTCGATCAGTTAGCCGCAAGCACTCTGGCAGACACCTATCGGGAGTGCAAAAGTGATAAGCACCTGGGCGATAGCGTCAGGGCCAGGCTCTCTCATCTAATAGAACTTGCTGAAGTACAACCGGAGTTCAGGGAGATGTATACGGTAGACATTGGCTACCAACAGACTCCCTATGAAACCGAGGGGCATTTCCTGATCAAAATCCCCGATGGCAATCATGCACTTGGCTATAGCTTTTTCGACCTGCTCTTCAGCCAGAACCTACTGCATGATATGGAAGCAAATTATGATGGAGAAACCGGATTTTCATTAACTAAAGATCAAATGATCAAACTAAGTGAGCACCTGGAAGAATTAAACAAATGGTATGACGACTTTTTATGTATTGTGGGTGATTTGCTGGGGGTGGATGACAGGATTTCAGAGGATAGCGCTGATCATTTTGTCAGCATCGGAAAAAAATCAATGGCCGAAATTCTCAGAAATCCAATACGTATGACGACAGCGTGTCAACGTTTGATTAGCCCTTTACCACAGGCGCAACCCTGTCTGCTGTTCAATACCCTTTCCATTAATCTTGAGAATCATGATGACAGGGACTTCCTGAAGGACAAGTTTGAATCAATTTACGCAGAACTTGCGATGTATGGTGCTAACGGAGAACCCAAGCAGTTTCTGCGCGGAACCTACAGCACCAATCTGAATGTTGCACAGTTACGTCTCATTTGTCCGCACCTCAATAAATTATTAAAGCTTCAACAATTGCTGAAAGAGGTGACAAGTACCAAAAGCCTGCGCACTGCCATTGACGTATTGAAGGAACTGGGAATAAGCGAACTGGACTCCATAAAAAGTTATAAATCCGCTTTACTCTATGAGATTTACCAACAAATAAAAGGCACCAACAGCCATCCCGCATTACTTTCAATTCAAAACCACTTGACGAATATCCAACACATTTCAGGGATTGAGGAGAAATCGCTGAAACTTTGTCATGACCTTTTACGGCATCACGCAGTGTGCTATTTCAGGAAACCGGCGGATCAACCGGTCATTGACGAGGAGCAACTCTTCGCCATCTATGGCGATAGCGAGAGGGATGTCATGTACGCGGGGAGGCAGCTGCACAGGAATATCCAGGCTCTGTGCCAGACACTCCGGGATTGCCATGCGTATCAGCAATACAAATCCAGCAACCCGGGGGTTGATGGAGCGTTAGCCGCATTGGAAAGAAACTTTATCCAGCGGCTTAATCGCTATTCAGGCATGAGGGATCATGGCTACAGCGGTCGCAGGATGGTTGACGAGTCTGTTGGGTATTTTGAAATGTTTGTCAGCCAGTTATTCTATGCAGAAGTTTATAACCTGACAGACAACTCAATCAGCCATGCCTTGAATAATCTTGTCGCTATAGTTGGCAATGATTTAGAAGGCTGCAACGAAGGTTTTTCAGGCCGGATACAATCGCTGTTACTTCCGTTGATTTCTGGCAGTAACAGCCACATAAAGGATTGTATTCAGCAATTTTTGCAAGACAGCGTTACAGCATCTCTTGCCAGTGCCATCGGACACAGTAGTGAATCCTCCATGGCGGCTCGCTGTCAGGAACAAGTCAATCACTTTACAGGGCTGTCCATCGTCTCCGGGTCGGCTCAGGCTGATGCCTATGAAAACCTCACGCCTGAAAGCCAGCAAACCATTAGCCATCTTTTGCACTCCCACTACACCCCCGTTTCGCTTTACCAACATGTTTATCGTTTTGTATCCGATGAGTTCTGGCGTCTTAATCACGAGAGAAATGATGATGACATTTATCAACTGATGCACTTGCTCGGTTTTGGGGCTGATCAATCATCAGGTGCTGATAATGAGACATTCCGAGAACAGATTGATCGACAATACCGGGTAAGGGGTAATGCACTCAATCGCTGGCAATACGCACTCTTTCAGCAGGATCTGCCCAGGCACATTGTTGGCTATCTGGTTAAAGAGCAATTCATCGACGCTAAAGGTCCGAATGAGAACGATGGCTTATATATCCATCGGGAAGCTTCACAAGGCAGTGATAAAATCATGCAGCCACGCCGCCCACCTGCAACTGTCGACACGCAGGAGACCAGTCAATTGGAAGCTGACCGTCGATTTGGTTTTCAGCCAGAAAGCAGGATGGCTCAGACTGGATACAGAGTGGAAACATCATAGGATAGAAAGATGATAGCGGCCGCAACAGGTACCCCCTATGTTTACACTGCGCTGACAGAGACGGAAAATCGTTCACTCCCCGGCAATAGTGCGTTATCCGAACGGAACTGCTTATCTCTTGTTGATCAGTTTTTTCAGACTGAAATCCAATCCTGCCGGGAAAAAATGGATAGAAGTCCACTCTGGGATACTTTCAAAGCACTGCCAGATACCTTCCTGGCGTATATATACGCCGAAAAAACCCGGTTGGCGATGGCAGAAGAGAGCCGGCACGTTGTTAATGAAAATCAACAGATCGTTGCCGGGTTTCATCATGGGTATGAAGCCAGCGATGATCAATATCACCCTGGCACTTTCCAGCCGTTTATGATGAAAGGCTACTGGATTCCCTGTTCTGAAGGAAAACTGTTTCAGCTCCGCCAAGGCCATTGTTCAATCACGCGCACGGTCGAAGGTCAGGACCAAATCCTGTATCTGGTACATCCAAAATCCGCAACACTGTTTGCCCCCCTGATATCAAAATATCAGCATACACAGGTTGATGTTCCCGCTTTAGCATTGAGCTCATTCAGAACCTTGTTGATCGCCTTGCCCGCTGGCGGCACAACAGAATTTGCCATGGTCAAAGTCAGCCTGAATGAGGAAATAGGGGGGGGTCGCAGGTTGCTTTATCAAAAAGAGTGTGCAGCCAGCGTAGCGAATTCGTCGGTATTAAAAATTAAACAAACAGAGAAGTTTACGTGTCTGGAAGAAAATTTGTCTTTCGTTCCTGATGCCCACCTGATTGACCCGAAAGAAGAAGCCGTACAGCTATCCGGTGCCGGTATGATCCATAGACCTGTTCCGGAATTATTCACGACTCAAGGCCACTACATTATTCCACTATATGCACTGTTTGGCATAAACAACTGGCCTTTGCTCAATGCCCTGATTGAACAAAGTCAAACAACACCTACTCAGTTTATTACCGGTGCATTACTCAGGCCCATTGCGGAAGAAATGGTTGATCACATTTACAGGCAGCGCTTCTATCTTGAGTTCCATGGCCAGAACGTATTGTTGAAGCTGACCATGGATCACAACGATTTACCCGCTATTGATTTTATCTACCGTGACATGGGCGGCGTTAACTGCCGTCTGGGTGACGTCCAGCTACACCAGCTGCCGGAGCATCTCCGTGGTCATGCCCAGTACTGGGAACCAAACTTTATTCCTGATGCCGCCGTCATAATGGAGGGAATCGCTAAAAAAGTACTGTTCAACCTGACGAAAGTCTTTTTTAAATCAGAACCCACCACCAGGGACCCGGAATTTTGTTGTTGGCGTGCAAAAATGACTGTCTATGGCTACCAGGATAACTGGACACTGCCAGGAGCCGACGGGCGCACAGATAACCATCGAACGCGCCACACCCCAAAGACTTTTTACCGCTATGGGTATTTTGAAAAAATATTTGCCCGGGAATTGCTTGAAGTGATGACCCGCCACGGTATTTTCCTGAACATCAAAAGAAGCTGCCCTGACTATGACTACTCATTTTTTATGGATAAAATAGGCAATATCGATTCCTGTAATACACCCTGCGTAGAGTTTGAATGGTTTTCTGAACTGGTGAAAATGACACTTCCTCACTATTTCCAGCATCAGGATGCATACTCCCGAAGAAAGAATATCAGTGTGGTAAGACCATAGGAGGCTCCTGATACTACTATGCCTGTAACCTCTAAAAGCAATTTCTGCACCTCCTGGAGTGGCGGTAAAGATGCCTGTTTTGCGCTCTGGCAATCCACCCAAAAAGGGCTGACCCCAACCTGCCTGCTGACCATGCTCAACGGTGATAAAGACCAGACCAGTTAACAATATCTGTCGCCTGATGTGAAGTCAGCGCAATAAAGCCTGGTACAACTTTTTCGCGGTGACAATCCGGGTCTGCTCTACCGTCTCTCCCAAAAGCAGGATAATGGATGCCCTGGCCTCCTGAAGCGCTGTCATTGCCTCATGCAATGAGGTTTCCGGTGCCAGATTAATGGTTTTTCTCATAAGCTCTCCCACTGAGATATCTGCCTCTTCATTAACCAGACAACGGGCGATATGCCGATAGAGAACAATACCTGTCGGCTTGCCATCGTTCAGGACCACATAACGCTTACAGGGATACGAGCGAATCGTCGTTTCGACAGAAGCGACGGTTGCCTCGGATAACAGACAGACAGCGGGTATTGAGCGCTCAACAAGCTCAGTCAGCTGGCGCTGATGGGAAGTTAGTACAGCATCGGCCAGTTTTCGCTGACGTTTACCAATCACTCCACGCTTATTGTAATGCTTGATAATACTCCGGAGTTCATCACTGCTTCTGTCTTCTTCAACGGGCTTGGGTAAAAGACGGGTCCAGACCAGGGCTAACAGCAAGACAGGTCTGGTCACTGAATACATAAGATGGATAAAGGGTGAATATCTGGCAACGACCCTATCAGCAATCTGCACTGCCAGCAGCTTGGGCAGAACCTTGGCAAATACCAGCATAAAATAAGCGAGCAGTGCCGTAAAAATAACCATCCAGAGATCGTTAAATTCCCTGGCAGCCAGCGCTCCAAGGAAAGTACTGCCAGAAATACTGATCAGCGTGCTTAACAAAACGATCGCTGACAGGTGCTCTCGCTTTTTCTGAAAGACTTGCTGGATAGCCTTTTTATTGTCGGGCCTTTTGTACAGGATCGTGACCAGCCTTAACTCATCCACCGCCACCAATGATGATTCAAGAAGGGATAGAAAAGCAGTAACAGCGACAATCAGGCATGCAAAAAGAACGACCAGGAGCATCCATACCTCCGGAAAAACAGCAATTAGACAGCAGGCAGTTTAATTGGGGGACCAGTAGCTGGGCAAGCCCGCCCGCCTGTAAAAAGCCTGTAATGTATTGTTTTCGACCACGTTTCTTCTTTATTAATGTCAGCTCTATGCTTATTCAGTGCAACTGAAGCACCGGGCAAAGAGCACCTGATTTGCCAGGAGTGTGGATAACGGTGTACTTATTTTATTCAAAACAAAATTCGAATATAATTCGACTTGTATTCATATAACCCTGCTTTTTAACTCCTGCTCTCCACCACGGTGTATTTTCCATGCCAGCAACCGACAAACGGACACAGAGAGAGATAACTATTATTCAGTCCACCCTGACCATTCTTAAGGAAAAGGGCTTTATGGACCTGAAAATGTCTGAAGTTGCCAAACAAGCCCAGTTTTCAATGGGAACCGTATATTCACACTTCTCCAGCAAGGAAGATCTGTTGCTGGGTTGCGCCATCACTATCTCCAGCACGATGGCGACGGTATTCCATAAAGTGCTCAACAGCCCGGTACCCGCCATGGAACGTCTGCTGACGCTTAATATTGCCATCTGGTTGTCTTATGCCAGACAGCCCCATCACTACTTTCTACGACAACTGGCAATGACCCCGGATATCTGGCAACGGGCATCAACAGGACGGGCACAGGCACTGGACGACATCTACCATAAGATGAGCCAGATGGTTAAAGCACAGATTATTGAGTTAATGGCGGACAACCCGGCAATCACTGACCAGAATCGCGAGAGTGCACTGGCTGATATTTTGATGGGCATCTGGAGTCTGGGCGAAGGTCTGTTCCAGATCAGCATGTCCGGGTTTGGCCTGAAACAACCCTCCGTGCAGAAAGACAAAGGCTTCAGCCTGCTTACTTCCAACCTGGCCAAATACCTGCAGGGCTGGGGATGGAGAGCACCGTTTTCACCATCCATGATTGACAACTGCAAGCTTCAGGCTGAGCAGGTTGTTGCTACCTGTATAAGTAGTTAACCAGCCAGAATTTATCGATTCCAGGAACGCGGTACACATCAAGCATGTCTACCAGATACTTCTACCCAACTGTTTTGGAGCTACCTCAGAATGCATCTCACCCCTTCATCCCGATCATCCATCGCCGTGATGGTGTTAATGACGTTCACCCTGCTGACCGGTTGCGATCAGGAGCAAACCGGTCATAAAGAAGTCATCCGCCCAGTAAAACTCTTTCAGGTAAAAGATCCCCAGCAGCAGCAGTTACGTTATTTTCCAGGCAAGGTAACAGCCACCGAAGAAGCCGAAATATCCTTTCGTATACCCGGACAGATCGACAAGATCGAGGTCAAACAGGGCGATGATATTACTGAAGGACAGGTGCTGGCTTATCTGGATGACCGGGATATCCGCAATGAGCTTCAGGATCGTCAGGCGAATTATGAACTTGCCAAGGCCGAGTTTGAACGCGCCAGCTCCCTGTTAGAAAAGAGAGTGATTTCACAATCGAGCTACGATACGGCCAGTGCCAGACTGAAATCTGCAGAAGCAGCGCTGAAATTAAGCCGGGACAAACTGGCGTATACGACACTGACAGCACCTTTCAGTGGCCGGGTTGCCCAGACTCTGGCCGAAGCGCACCAGCAGGTTCAGGCCCAGCAGCCGGTCCTTATCCTGCAAAGCAGTGACCGGCTCGATATCAGCATCCAGGTACCTGAAAGTATCGTTTCCCATGTCAATGCCAATGCGGTCAACAATGGCTATCAGCCCATCGCTACCTTCCCGGGGGCTCCTGGCAAGGAGTTTCCGGTCAACTATAAAGAACATGCGACACGGGTAACTCCGGGTACCCAGAGTTATGAAGTCATTTTCACCCGGATGGCACCCACCAATATGAACATTCTTCCCGGTATGACCGCCACGGTCATTATTGACCTGGCCCGGGTCATCGATACCCGGGGGCAACCAGGATACGTTCTGGTCCCCATTTCAGCCGTATCCAAAACTGACACTGACAATAAGACGGTGGTCTGGCGTTTTGATCAGGATACCAGTCAGGTTGCCCCTGTCGAAGTGACCACAGGACGTATTACCGAAGCGGGAATTCAGGTTCTGTCAGGCCTCAATACCGGTGACCAGATCGTTACCGCAGGTCTCAGTCAGCTATACGATGGCATGACCGTCAAACCGCTGCACAAGGAACGGGGACTATAAGCCATGAATATTGCCGAATATTCCATATCCCACCGGGTGATCAGCTGGATGTTTGTGGTTATCCTGCTGGTGGGTGGTGCAATGTCGTTTTTTGGGCTGGGTCAGCTGGAGTTCCCTGAGTTCACCATCAAACAGGCCATGGTCATTACCCACTATCCGGGAGCTTCCCCGGAACAGGTGGAAGAAGAAGTGACACTGCCATTGGAAGAAGCCATTCAGCAGATGGAGTATGTCAAACATATCGACTCCATCAGCAGCAATGGCCGTTCCCAGATTATGGTGGAGATGAAAGAACAATACGACAAAGATCAACTGCCCCAGATCTGGGATGAAATGCGCCGTAAGGTCAATGACACCCAGAGTAGTCTGCCGCCCGGCGTCTACGCCTCGGTTGTGGTGGACGACTACAGCGATGTCTATGGCATGCTGTTCAACATTACCGGAGAAGGTTATACCTCCAGGGACCTGGAAAACTACGCCGATTACCTGAAACGTGAGCTGGTGCTGGTTGAAGGGGTCAAGAAAGTCTCCATCGCCGGTGCCCGTCAGGAGCAGGTGGTGGTTGAGATGTCCCAGGCCAAACTGGCTAACCTGGGTATCGATCCAGCCTGGATATTCGCCCTGATCCAGAATCAGAATGTGGTCTCCAATGCCGGTAATATGCTGGTTGAAGGGCGTTCCATACGCATTCATCCCACCGGTGAGTTCAATGACATTCATGAACTGGAACAGCTGATCATCAGCCCGCCGGGGAGCACACAGCTGGTTCGACTCGGCGATATCGCCACCGTTCGTCGAGACTTCGATGAAACACCGGACACACTCTATTCCTCCAATGGCCGCCAGGCTCTGTCACTGGGTATTTCCTTCGCTTCCGGTGTTAACGTGGTGGATATAGGCGACGCTATTCGTCAGCGCATTGATGAGCTTCAGTCCGGGCAACCGGTTGGCATTGAGCTCACCAAAGTATACGACCAACCGGCAACGGTTTCGGAATCCGTCAATGGTTTCCTGATCAACCTGCTGGAATCCATTGCCATTGTTATTGTCGTACTGCTGCTGGCCATGGGCGTACGTGCAGGCCTGTTGATGGGCGCTGTTCTGCTGTTGACCATCCTCGGAACGTTCATTGTTATGAAGGTGATCGGCATTGAGCTCCAGCTGATTTCCCTGGGTGCCCTGATCATTGCCCTGGGGATGCTGGTGGATAACGCCATTGTCGTCACAGAAGGGATTCAGGTCGGTATTCAACGGGGACTCACCCGGTTGCAGGCCGCCAAACAGGTTGTCAGCCAGAACCAGTGGCCCTTGCTGGGTGCCACCGTCATTGCCATTATGGCATTCGCACCTATCGGCCTTTCTGATGATGCCACCGGTGAATTCTGTCTGTCGTTGTTCCAGGTGCTGTTGATCTCCCTGCTCCTGAGCTGGATCACAGCCATCACCCTGACCCCTTTCTTCTGCAACATTCTGTTCAAGAAGGACGAGCTGGCTGCCCGACAGGCGGCGGGTGAATCCATAGATCCTTACCAGGGAGCGCTGTTCACCCTGTATAAACAGTTGCTCGGGTTCTCTCTGGTCCACCGCCCCATCACCATCAGCTTGACGGTTCTGGCGCTGGTGCTGGCGATGATGGGGTTTGGTTCGGTGAAAAATGTCTTTTTCCCGCCATCCAACACGCCGATGTTCTTTGTGGATTTCTGGATGCCGGAGGGCAGTGATGTCCGTGCTACCGAAACAAGGGTGGCAGAGCTTGAGCAACTACTGCTGACCCTCCCCGGCGTAAAAAATGTCACAACGGTGATTGGCCAGGGCGCACAGCGTTTTATTCTTCCTTATATGCCGGAAAAGCAATACAGCAGTTTCGGCCAGCTGATTATCGAGACAGATAACCTGGAAGCCATCACACCGCTGATCCCGACATTGGAAATCCGCCTGACCGAAGACTTCGGTGATGTGGAATATCGGATCAAATACTTACAGAATGGCCCTTCCCCCGCCGCAGAAATTGAAGCCCGTTTCTATGGCGAGGACCCGGAAGTATTACGGTCTCTCGCGGTACAGGCCATCAATGTACTGCGTAACGAACCGATGGCCACGCATATACGACACGGATGGCGTAACCAGGTCAGCCTGATTCGCCCTCACCTGGATGAAGCCAGTGCCCGCCGCAGCGGTATCTCCAAACAGGCGTTGGACGACGCTCTGCTGGTGAACTTCAGCGGCCGTCAGGTTGGCGTCTATCGTGAAGGCAGCCAGTTAATGCCGTTGATTGTCCGCTCTCCGGAATCCGAACGCCTGAATGCCGATAGCATTACCGATCTGCAGGTTTGGAGTGCTGACTATAACAGTTATGTGCCCATCACCCAGGCCATTTCCAGTTTTGATACTGAGTGGGAAAACCCGCTGATCATCCGCCGGGACCGTAAACGCATGATGTCCGTGATGGCTGACCCACAGTTGCTGGGTGATGAAACCGCCGACAGCGTGTTGCGCAAGGTGCGTGCAAACATCGAAGCCATTCCACTACCCGATGGTTACCAGCTGGAATGGGGTGGTGCTCATGAACTGTCTTCTAATGCACAGAGTGCGGTGTTTGCCTCAATACCGCTGGGCTATCTGGGGATGTTTCTGATTACTGTATTCCTGTTTAACACCATACGACAGCCTATAGCTATCTGGTGTACGGTTCCCCTGGCACTGATTGGTGTTGTGGCCGGGCTGCTGGCGCTGAATGCACCGTTCAGTTTTATGGCGCTGCTGGGCCTGCTGAGTCTGTCGGGCATGATCATCAAGAACGGTATCGTTCTGGTGGAACAGATCAAACTGGAGCTGGAAGAAGGCCGGGAAGAACATGAGGCCATATTCCACGCCTCGGTCAGCCGCCTGCGGCCCGTCTGTATGGCCGCCCTGACCACCATGCTGGGCATGATTCCACTGTTGTTTGATGCCTTTTTCAAATCCATGGCCGTGACCATTATCTTCGGTCTGGGCTTTGCTACGGTACTGACACTGATCGTGCTACCGGTGATCTATTCCCTGCTGTACAAGGTTAGCTTTAAAGGGTTCAACTACCGGAATATTGCCTACTGATCCATAGCGATGTCGGCTTCTGACGGAAGCCGACTGATGCCACATTTTATTGTTGTTCTTTTCTGGATGGCGGCTTCAGGTTATAGCTCAAACTCTGGTATTCAGGTTCTACAATGCCGAGTCGGCGATTGATCACCACCGTTAAACGGAAGAACAGATTACAGAGCATATTGCCAAACCGATGTAACTCATCCGGCACCTTAATGCCATGGGCGTCTACCTTGACCAGCGCCCTGACTGCCTTTTTGGAGAGCGAACGACAGCTGTGTAGTAATTGCACGGGACGACCGCCCCTGGGAAGGACAAAACCGTGCAGCAGGCCTTCTATCTCTTGCTGGTAGTGATCAAAGTAACCTGCCAGCCACTGTATCTGCTGTTCAAAAATCGCCTGCTTGCCACGGACTGAACCATTCATATGGAAAATTCTGGGTTGCAGTTGATCCAGGAAATCATAGATATCGACAAACCGCTGATCGCCTTCCAGCTCGCTGATAACACCACCGAGCGTTGCACACAGTTCGTCGGTGATAATTTCATAATCACACAGGGGGGAGTCTTCGTAGATAAATGGGTAGCAGAGTTCGCGGATATCGCCGGAGTATTTTAAAGTCATATTAGAGCCTATCGATTGCAGAACCAGCCTTCTGCACCTCCGTGGGAATGCATTCTAGCAGACACTACAGAGCTCATTGATAGTAAAGGTATGATTCCCGCGCAGAGCGCGGGAACGAGAAATAGCGTGGGAACAAGAAGTTTATAGCTCGGGTGACCAGATAAGAGTAGCGAATACACCTCCAGGCTCATCTATATAGCCGTTGGTAGTTGTATAATCCTTATCAAGCAGGTTGACAACTTTAAGCTGTGTTTTCAACTCAGGAGTGACAGCCAGATACGCTCTTAAATCAAACGTACCAAACCCAGGCATTTCAAGCGTATTAGCTGCATTATCCCATGTTTTTCCCTGAGCCCTGAGGGTTCCTCCGATCGCCCATTTGCCAAAATTTCTGTCAACATTCATGGTAAAAAGCTGCTTGGCCCGACGATGCAGCGTTTTGCCAGCATTCGCTCCTGACCGATTTTCCGGATCAACAAAACTCAGGTTGGTATTTAGGTCCCAGTCGAAAATCCGTGAGGTTACCACAAACTCAACTCCACGCATCCTGGCTTTAGCAATATTTTCTGTACGACGCGTATCAGAATTATAATCGAGCATATTATCCATATCATTCTGATACATGCTGACCGACCACTGAGTATTATGACTCCAGACACCCCGTAATTCTAATTCAGTATTTCTGGCTTCTTCTGGCTTCAAATCTGGATTCGGACCATATGGAGAATACAGGTCAACGAATGGAGGAGCTCTGAATGCTGTTCCATAAGAGGCGATCAGACGAGTGTCAGCAGGCAAATCAAAGCCCCAGGACACACTGCCCGTTGTGTTATTGCCATACACTTCATTCTTGTCAAAACGTCCACCTAACTGTAGATCGCTACCAGAAAAAGACGACTGATTAAGAGCAAAAACCCCAACATTATAACGTTCATCAACAGCATAGTTATTACTGGTGGTTACTTTATCGTTTGAATAGTCAACACCCGCAATCAGCAATTGCTCATCAGACCAGGCAATATCATTCTGCCAGCTCAGGGAAAGAATTTCGCCTTCCGCATAGCTCGGGCGAGCTCCTACATCTTTTCGATCATCCTGAACGTAACCCGCATCAATTTTAGTATTCCACAGTTCATTGACCGGCAAGGATGCGTAAACATTGAACGTCGTTTGTTCAAAAAATGAAATTGGATACTCTGGCGCATTGCTACCAAAACTATTATCGTATTCAGCCTTGCCTTCGGAGTGAGAGATATTGACCCCTGCATCAATACCATTTTCAAAGCGATGAGACAAACTGCCCGAAATGGACTTATTACGAAACGCATCATCATCCCAGTCCGAACCAAGCTGATTCGTCGTGCGATCATAGCCTTGAGTTTCAAAAAGACGAGCACCCAAATTGAACTGCGTTCTGCCAACTGAGCCATTAAAATTCAAGCCATATTCACCGGTATTTCGGCTACCACCACCAGCCTTAACCGTCAATTGAGGTTCTTTTCCGCCTTTTCGAGTGATGATATTGATAACACCCCCCACCGCATCAGCACCATACAGTGTTGAACGCGGTCCACGGACAATTTCTATTCTTTCGATTTGATCTGGATCTAAATACTGCAAAGGAGCCTCACCGGCGTAAGCTCCATTCATACGATGACCATCGACGAGAATCAGTGTCTGCTGTGTTTTTGTGCCTCGCAAATAAACTCCCGTCTTACTGCCAACACCACCTGTATAGGCGATTTGAACACCAGGTGCCTGTGTCAAAAGTTCTGTAACGGAAATAGCCTGACTCCGCTCAATCTGCTCCCGATTAATCACCGTCACTGGAGCCAACGTCTCATCAACTGTTTGAGCGGTCCTTGCCGCAGTAACAACAATCTCTCCAAGCTTATAAACCTCTTCTGCAGCCGCAGCAGAACTCATCACAGACATTGCCACAGCAACCGAAAGCCCGGTTCGTGCAAAAACAGAACGATGATTAAACGACATTTTGTTTGCATCCTTAAAGTAAGCGAATTGTCTTAAAAATGGACAGAACTCTGCCTTTTCAGAGCGGACTCTCTTGATGAATTGGTATCTGGGCAGCCACACGCTCTGTGTGGCTTGCCTTTGAGCGCACCGCTTGTAACTGATGGCAGATCATCTCTGCCCCGTCCAGAATCCTGGGCGTTGGTCTGGCAATCAGGTCACTGGGTACCGAAAACAGTTGTTGCTGCTGCACCGCCTGCAGGTTTTGCCACTGGCTCCAGTAGCCCAGCAACTCTTTGCGGGTTTTTGGGGTATCGCCTTGCGGATCAGAACCAATAATGACCTGTGGATCACGGGTAATCAGGGATTCGATACCGATTTTGGGAATACTTTCGGAGACATCACCATAGATATTCCGGCCACCACACAACGAAATAACATCATCAATCACCAGGCCATTACCCACCGTCATCAGTGGGGATCGCCAGATTTCAAAGAACACCGATACCGGCTCACGCCGGGCATACTGACTCTGCAGTGTGTGCAAACGCGCGGTAAAGTCACCAACAACCTGTTCGGCTGTTTTTTCGGTCCCGGCCACCTGCCCGAGACTTCGGAGGGCCTGCTTAATGCCGGTAAAATCCACCACATCGATATGAAAGGTGCTGATGCCCAGGGACTCCAGCTGCTCAATCACCTTTTGGGAATTACCGGCAGTCCAGACCACCACCAGATCGGGCTTCATGGCCACAATGGCTTCCACACTCACATTGGGGTAGCCACCCACATTGGGCAGCTGTTTGACCGCTTCAGGGAAGTCGCTGTGCTGATCAACCGCAATAACACGATCACCGGCACCGGCAGCAAATAACAATTCAGTAGAACCCGGAGACAGACTGATGATTCTGGGCGAACGGGTATCCAGACAGACAGCGCGGTCGCTCATATCGGTCACACAATACTGACTGTCAGACTCGCTGGCCCGGGCAATACTGCAAGCCAACGCAACGGCATTGGCCAATACCATCGCCAGCACCAGCATTAACCGGGGCAGCCTGTTCTTCAGTGTCTTGCAGGGTGCTAAAGGTGTTTTCATGATCTCCCTGAGTCACAATCAATACTCAGGGCGGCACAAGCGGTCACCGGGCTTATCAAAAAAGCCCAGTGTAAAGGAGATGTGTTCCCAGCCGCCAGGTTACCCGCCCGGTTTGCGCCTGCATGTACAGACTTCTTGGGCTTTGCAAAGGCAGGTCTCCTGACTCTGGCATCATCGTTCCCGGCAGCCTTCCCGGTTGAACCAGTGGCATAAATCGCGGAGAACTCTTCCATTACAGTTGCGGGTACAGTCGGGGTTTTTCACCCCGTTCCCTCTTTTGACCGGTTCAGCAATAGCCGACATGCGCGGTCAAAAGTGTCGTGATTCATACCAATCACTGACGAACCCCTTACAAAGTTGCGCAATATTACCCAAACCGTTGACTTAAATCACTAGGGGTTTGTGGATTTTTTGCCGTTTATCTTGCTACTGGTACATCATTTCGATGAGTTTGATGTGTACAATCTCCGTTCACCCTGAGCGAAGTCGAAGGGTGATTGGCACAGTCTTTATTCAGGGTATGGTGTTTACGCCCTTCTTCCGTGCATCCTGAGCCGAGCCGAAGGGCGATCAGGACGAACGAAATTTGGGCATCATTGATAGAAGAAACCCATCAAATACATCGAAACCGTTTACCATCAGCCTGTTTTGCTTTTCTCGGATGCCTGCCAGAGGACCTCCCCCTCATCCTGTCGGGCACAATGACGGCCAAGGACGTACATAAGATCGGACAAACGATTCACAAATTTCAGTAATGGTTCGTTGATCTTTTCACCACTTTCCTGAAGCGCTTCGTTTAACTCGATAATATGCCGCTCCGCCCGGCGGGATACGGTTCGGGCCATATGGCAATGGCAGGCAGACTGACCACCACCGGGCAGGGTGAAGTTTGTCAGAGGCGGCAATGGTTCATTGAGTTCGTCAATCAGAGCCTCAATCGCCCTGGTATGGGCTTCCTGAATCAGCTGATAGCCCGGCATGGCCAGCTCACCCCCCACATCAAACATCCGGTGCTGGATATCCTGAATCTGTTGCAACTGGTTTTCAGTGACTTCATTGCCCTGCTTCAGGGAGTGGATCAACAGGCCAAGCCAGCTGTTGGCTTCATCCACGGAACCAATGGCGTGGAGCCGGGGGTGTGACTTTGGCAGCTGCTGGCCATCGCCAATGCGGGTCATGCCCTGGTCGCCAGTTCGAGTGTAGATACGGGTTAGCCGGTAGCCTTTTTTTTCAGTCATAGCTCAGGTTCTTCCAGTCAATTTTTGCACCACAAAGCATTGTTAGTGTTTTTCTGCACTCAGTGGCTTTGTGGTTCAGCCTCACACAGTGCAAAGATTTTACTCATATCAAGATGCTCTTCGATAGCATCCGCCATTCGGTTAATGCCCTCTTCCCGCAACAGGTGATAATCAATCCTTGAAGCTTCCTGCAAACCGGCCCAGGTCAAAATGGCGGTGCAGGCATCGGGCTGTTCAAACACGCCATGGAGATAGGTGGCAAATATCTGACCATCGTCAGACATCACCCCATCCACCTTCTGATCCAGCTGGATTAACGGTTTTTCCAGGGCCGTGCCGGTGGTCACCCCGGCATGAATTTCATAGCCGGTGACGGGCACAGGTTCCTGGCCCGGCAACTGCATAGTGCCACTGACCCGGGTGAGTGTCTTCTGACGAACCATGGTGGTTTCCAGATCCAGAAGACCCAACGCTTGTGAGCTGCCGGCGGCACCTTCAATGCCTTCCGGATCATACACTGCCTTACCGAGCATCTGGTAACCGCCACAGATCCCCATCAATTTGCCACCGTAGCGCAGGTGCCTGAGGATATCCTGATCCCAGCCGTTGTCTTTGAGAAACGCAAGATCGGTTCGGGTATTTTTGGTCCCCGGAATAATGACCAGATCACACGCCGGAATGGACTGCCCTTTTCCAACAAAGTGAATATCCACTTCAGGGTGCAGGCGCAGAGGGTCGAAGTCGGTGTGATTGCTGGTGCGGGTCAGAATCGGCACAGCTACCTTCAACAGGGTTTTCCGGTCTGCAAGCTGTTGCTGGGCAATCACCGCATCTTCTGCCTCCAGATGTAACCCATGAAGGTAAGGCAAAACGCCCAGTACTGGTTTGCCGGTCTTCTCTTCAAGCCAACGGAGTCCGGGCTCAAGCAGTTTTACGTCACCCCGGAAACGGTTGATCACAAACCCTTTTACCCGCGCCTGTTCGGACTCCGAGAGCAGCGCCAGGGTACCGTACAGATGGGCGAAAACCCCGCCCTTATCGATATCCGCAATGATAATCACCGGACAGTCCGCTTGTTCCGCAAAGCCCATATTGGCGACATCGCCTTCGCGCAGATTAATCTCTGCCGGGCTACCGGCTCCCTCCACCAGCACGGTTTGATATTGGCTCTGCAAACGGTGCCAGGAACGCAAAATGGCGGCCATGACTTCCGGTTTACAGGCATGATACTCAGCCGCATTCATTTCCCCCACGGCTTTTCCATTAACGATCACCTGGGCACCGATATCACTGTTTGGTTTCAGCAAGACCGGGTTCATGTCCGTATGAGGTTCAAGCCCTGCCGCAGCCGCCTGAAGCGCCTGGGCCCGGCCAATCTCACCACCATCCCCGGTGACAGCGCTGTTCAGTGCCATATTCTGGGGCTTGAAAGGTGCTACCAAAATACCATGACGCCGGAATACCCGGCAAAGTCCTGCGACCAGGGCACTTTTCCCAGCGTCACTGGTTGTACCCTGTACCATCAAAGTGTGTATTGGGTTGCTGCCCATAGCGGGAATTCCAGCCTGTCAGAAAGGCATGGATTATAAGGGCAGAAAAACTCAAGGGTAAAAAATATTTAATAGAAGAACTTTTAATAGAATAAAGAGTCTAATCGAGCGTACCTGACGCAACCCCGGGTTAACGATTCTATGGAGACCAGTGCAGCGGCCAAATTGTCAGCTCCACAACAATGTACAGGTTCTGCCATAGATTCTGAACCAGTCAGCACTGAAAAAGATCAGGTTCCGCCAGGCAGGTCCGGCAACTTCCGAGGGAGAGTGTCCCGCACTCTTTCCATGTTACTGCCTAATACAGAAAGGCCTGAAGCAGATACCAGACGGCACAGCGGTTGTTTTTCGTCGGTGTTTAATAGAGCGGTGACCCGAAACAGTCTCGTCCAAACCCGGATGAGTCCCGATAGCCCACCGGGAAATAAATCTGGCAACGAAACAACCGCAACAAATGACATTAACTCCAACTTCATTCAGATATGGTCTCCGGTGAAAAAAACCATGATAACTATTCCATCTTATGATTCTGATCAGAAAGCCTACTCCCTGGCAATGAAAGCGTACATTCTGGATATTAAACAGCTGTATGATCTTTCCAAAGGTAAATCTGTCGAGGGAATTGATACCTCCAGAATTGATCTCAGTGATATTAAGGGTAAAAAGTCATGGGATCTTCAAAGTGCCCAAAGAATGAGAGAAGAATGGGCATTTGAATTGACAGGACATATATCCTCCGAGCATGCGTCATGACTTAAATGCTGTCTTTACCCGGTTTCCCGTCCGTTTCTTCTCCCAACTCTCAGGAAGGCTGGCAGGAATTTTGTTAATATTCAGCCCCAAAAAATTTTCAACCTGTGGTTTCTTATGAGTCGTATTTTTTATTCTCTGCTGTTATATCTGATATCCCCCCTGGCAATGGTCCGCCTCTACTTGCGTTCAAAAAAAGCACCAGAGTACTGGCAGAGAAAGAGAGAACGATTTGGCTTCTTCAGTCTTCCCGCCTCCGATAAACCCATTATCTGGGTACACTCGGTATCCATGGGAGAAACCATTGCCAGCGGCCCGTTGGTAAAGCAATTACAGAAGAATTACCCAACCCATCGAGTGTTAATTACCACCATGACCCCCACTGGCTCGGCCCAGGTTGGCAAAATTCATGGCGACAGCGTGGACCATGTCTATGCCTGCTATGACCTTCCCTGTGCTGTCAGGCGATTTCTGGACAAGGTAAAGCCAGTCATGGCCATCGTCATTGATACCGAGCTATGGCCCAACACCATTGCCGCCTGCCACAAACGTTCGATTCCCGTACTGGTGACCAATGCCCGACTCTCCGAACGCTCGGCAAGAGGGTATGCACGCTTCGGCTTTCTCACCCGTCCCATGCTCAAACAGATCAATATGGTTGCTGCCCAGAACCAGGAGACGGGTCGTCGATTCCTGGAGCTTGGCCTGCCCGGGCAACAGCTCAACGTTACCGGCAGTATCAAGTTTGATCTGGATGTTGCTCAGGAAATCATAACCTCAGGTCAGGCACTTCGGCAGAAGTGGCAGCAGGGTATGGGCAGTGACATTCGTATTCTGGTGGCCGCCAGTACCCATGACGGCGAGGATCAGCAGGTACTTGATGCGTTTAAAATCATTCTGGCAGCATCACCGGAAGTACGACTACTGTTGGTGCCCAGGCACCCTGAGCGGTTTGACCGTGTCCACCAGCTGATCCTGGACAACCAGCTCCCTGTGGTCCGCCATAGCCAGGGAACCCAGCCTTCTGATAAGACCAGGGTTATTCTCGGGGACACCATGGGCGAAATGATGAAGCTGTTCTCCGCCTCTGATATAGCCTTTGTGGGTGGCAGTCTGGTACCAACGGGCGGACATAATCTGCTGGAACCGGCGGCATTAAACCTGCCGGTGTTGTCCGGGCCTCATGTGTTTAATTTTGAAGAGATCAGCGAATCTCTGATTCAGGCGGGAGGTTTGAGCATTGTTAACGATAGCGAAGCGCTCGCCCGGAGCGCCATCAGCCTGGTGCAGGATAAAGAGGAGTATAAAAGCATGAGCCATCATGCCGGAGAGTTTGTCCGTAACAACCGGGGAGCACTGCAAAAGACATTGATGCTGGTTGATCAGCTTATGCCGTCCGGCAAGTAAACATTGTTACAGTCCGGGGCGTAAGTTGGTGCTGGAAGATTTGGTGGCCAGCATTGAATCCACCGCAGGATCAATATTCAAACGACTGCCGTCTACAAAATAGTAATCGTTACCGGATTGCAGCCCCTGGATGGACAATTTGCCAAGAATCCGATTCATAACCCTTTGCTGTTCTTCCAGGTCTTCATAGGCAAAGGTCTTCAGAAAGGCCTCTGCCAGAGAACACCCTTCATCCACATAAGATTTCATACGGGTTTCGCAGTTCCTGATATGCTCATCCATGACATTATCGTCCATAGCCGGGTATCTACTCATTATAGAAGAGTGGATTCAGTATCTGCGGCTATTTGACTCCAAATAAAAATGGCTCCACTTACGAGCCATTTTTACGGAAACGCCATGATGATCAGTAATTAACCACCGCACTGATCCGGAACAGACAGCTCGTCACTGGCATCCGTCATCCACTGGTTCAACTCTTCGAGATCGGTCGGGCTGAGAGTTCCCACAGCCTGTTTGAGCTTCAGTGTATTGACGATAAAGTCATAACGGGTGTTCAGATAGTTACTGATGGAAGAGTAGAGTTGCTGCTGAGCGTCCAGAACATCAGTGATGTTGCGAGTACCCACTTCATAACCACTCTGAGTCGCTTTCAGGGCACTTTCTGACGAGATAATCACCTGACAGCTGGCATGAACCCGGTCCACATCGGAGGTAGCGGTTCTCAGCAGGTTACGGGTATTGGCATTGGTACCCCTGAGCTGCTGATCGTAATTTTTCTGGGCTTCTTCCAGTTGATAGCCTGCCTGACGGGCAGCAGAGCTGGTAGCGCCACCAGCGAAGATCGGTAGATCGAACTGAACGCCAACAATGGTGTCAGTACGATCGCCAGAAAGAGTACCGTTTCCAGAGGCCTGACTGGAATTGTTGGAGCTGTAGTTATAGCTGGCAAACGCATTAACTGTTGGAGCATGACCAGACTTGCTGGCTTTTACTTTGGACTCAGAAGCCGTTAACCCTTCCCGGGCCGCTTTCAACCCCAGGTTATTGGCCAGTGCCATGCTTACCCACTCTTCAGGATTTTTTGGCATTGGCGCAACCACTGGCATTGCCTTCTCCAGCTGGGCAATATCGGTAACATCCTGGTTTACAATGGTCCGCAGCCCTTCGTAGCTTACAGAGACTTGGTTCTCAGCCTGAATGCGGGCTACGCGGGCATTGTCATAAGCTGCACGGGCCACCAGCACGTCTGTTTCTGCAATCAGCCCCACATTGTAACGTTCACGAGCCTGATCCAGTTGCTGCTTTAATGCTCTTTCCTGGGCTTTCGCGGTCATCAGGCTGTCTTCCGACCGGAGCACATTGAAATAGGACTCTGCCACACGCAGGATCAATTGTTGCCGGGCATTGGCAAATACGGCAGTGGCCTGATCCCCGACAGACTTGGCCTGCTCATAATTGAACCAGCTGTTCATATTGAACAGTGGTTGAGTTAATGTCGCGCCCCACCCATGAGAGTTATAGTTTTCATCAGTATCTGAACCATTCGTCAACTCAGAAGATGTCTTGTTATATTGCGTTTTAGCAGACAGCCCCAGGGTGGGCAGCAATGCAGAACGGCCCTGGTTAACCGTCTCCTGAACCGCTTTCATGGAGGCCTCGGCCGCCGCCAGCTGGGCATCATTCTTCAGCGCCATATTGTATACATCGAGCAGATTGTACTGAGTTGGTGCAGCCTGCACGTTTAATACTGCACCCGCCAGGGCGGCAAGCAGAAATCCTCTACGACTATTTCGTGACATAATCTTGTGATCCTTGGAAAGTTCGCCAGTCATTCTTCACCGGTTAACGGTAGCCTGACTGGTTCCTGGTTGGGGATAAAATCGCTGTAGCAAACTCAGATCGAGGAAATCTACACTAATTTGCACAAAAAATGCAGTAGTATGACGAATTCCTCTATGGATATTGCTTCTTCAGGGTGAAGGCAGGAGGACGCTATAATAGGTGCTATGAAAAGACATTCGCTGAAACCCAACTACCGTGTCAACCTGATCCGCCTGCAACAGGTTTGTGAAAGTAACTACCTGCGTCTTATGCGTCTGCTGCCTGAGTTATCAGATCAGGAGCATTTTCGCCTGCCGGTTAAGCACAAAAACAGTTTGGCAAGCGGCGTGGAATGGCTGGTCATTGACGTTTTGGAACGGTCACCATTTACCACTTTGTTAATGTTGCAGATGGAAGCTGACTGGGGACAATTATTCAATATGCCAAAAGCCGAAGTGCGCCTTTATCACGACGTTAAGATGGCCGAAATTGTCTCCCGAAAAACCAGCCAGATAATACAGCCACGGTACGATTATCCCAATAGTAAAATGCATCAGCCTGATGAAAAAGAGCAGCATAATCAGTTTCTGGCTCAATGGCTTGATTACGCTTTACCTGCCTGTCGAACTTATACAGAAAAGACAGGATAACGAAGACACTGATACAAACAACCGATGAATACCGCCAGAATTCGAGTCCTGCAGATTACCGACCCTCACCTCTTTGCTGATTCCGGCTCGACACTGATGGGAGTGAATACCTCGGCGACCCTGGATGAGGTGCTGGCAAAAATACAGAAAGACTACCGGGAACCTGATTGCCTTCTGGTCACCGGAGACCTGAGCCAGGATGACAGTGCCGCCTCCTATCATCACCTGAAAGAAAAACTGTTAAAAATCAATGCGCCCAGCTACTGGTTGCCGGGCAATCATGATCAGCCCCATCTTATGGCGGCGATAAACCCATCGGCGCTGCAAAAGCAGATTATTCTGGGTAACTGGCAAATAGTCCTGCTGAACACTCAGGTCGAAGGCAAAACACACGGCTATCTCAGGGAAACTGAGCTGGAACAGCTGGCTACCTGTTTGCAGCAGGAGCCGGACAAACATACGCTTCTGGCTCTTCATCATCACCCGGCTCCCATCAATAGCCGGTGGATGGATCAGATCATGCTGCAAAACCCGGAGGAGCTGGCCAGGGTCATCACTGGTCACAACACGGTCCGGGGCATCATTCACGGCCATGTGCACCAGGCCAGAACCTATCAATTCTGCGATCTTCCCGTTATGGCAAGCCCTTCGACCTGTGTTCAGTTTGCGCCTGAGTCAGATGATTTTCAGGCGGATACCAGGCAGCCGGGCTTTCGTGTGGTTGATCTGTTGCCAGACGGTCAGATAGAAAGCATCGTTGTAAGAGTGGGTGATAAACCAATGAACGTTGACCTGAGATCAAACGGTTACTGACAGACCATCAACAATCGATGGTCAATTTTCCGCTGAATACTGAAGCACTGCCACTGTCAGCAGTACTAGGAGCCTGTCCGAGAATAGACTACCCTACTGCGGTGGCAGCAAATTGGTCTAAAAAGTCGGAAATTTTTAGCAAATAGAACCACTATTCACTAAAAATTTCCGACTTCTTATCCTCAATTTTCTGCCATCCTCGCTACGGGCGCTATTCTCGGACAGGCTCCTAGCCCGGATATTTCAGAATTAATCGATTAGAATCATATAACCATTTTTTATTAAATAGGTCCGCATCCTTTATCTAAATTTATTGTTAGGAGCAGTAAACATAAGGATGTAGTTATGACCAGGATAAAGTCCATGCATCAGGATGAGTGGGACGATGCTTTGTGGAACAGCAATCACGAACACAAAAAGGCTAAAGCACGCAAAGCAAGGCACAAGGGGCTTAAATCATCAACCATAAGAAAGGGCATTGAAGACTACTTTGAGAAAAGCAAATTGAAAAACAGTATTTCAGAAAGTTTTCAAGAGCTTGATGATTTTGATGACGTCAACCAGCCCAGCTATAAACCCCGCCTCTGAATCATATCACCAGCCCAAAAATGCCACTTATTGAATGTGGCATTTTTTATTTATGGCATCGCCGATAGAAATGGTTCATAAATAAGGCATAACTTCAATAGCATCAGTAGTAACGCTTTTCTGAGCCAGTACATGGTTTCAATGAGTTTGATGGGTTGTCGTGCCTCCGCACTCCGTTCGTCCTGAGCCTGTCGAAGGACGGAAACTCCGGACTCTGATAGATCGTGCCAAGCACCCTTCGTCCGTGCATCCTGAGCGGAGCCGAAGGACGCTCAGGGTGAACGGAGATTGTACACGTCAAACTCATTGAAACCATGCACTAGTTGCCATAAATGTTCTGTACTGATCAGAAATCGACTGTACGATTATGGGGCAATGACGAATGACAACACCTTCCGAACTCCAATACCTCCATGGCTTTGGTAACGAACATGAAACCGAAGCCCTGAAAGGAGCCCTACCCATCGGGCAATTCAATCCGCAACGTGCGCCCATGGGGCTCTATGCAGAGCAGTTCTCCACAACCGCATTCACCGCACCAAGACATCAAAACAGAAGGACCTGGATGTACCGGATTCGCCCGTCAGCAGCCCAGGGCAAGTTCCAGCCAATAGCATCAAACCTGCTTCGCTCTGGCCCGGTTACTGAGGTGCCAACGTCCCCGGACCCGATGCGCTGGGACGCTCTTGACCTCCCGACAGAAGAAACCGATTTTGTTGATGGCCTGGTCACCATGGCGGCCAATGGCGACCTCCACACTCAGACCGGCTCTGCTGTGCACATGTATCTGGCCAACCGGGATATGACCGACCGCTTCTTTTACAACGCCGATGGTGAGCTGCTGTTCGTCCCTCAACAGGGAGCCATCCTGGCACGTACCGAGCTGGGCCACCTGCATGTGCCTCCCGGCGAGATTCTGGTTATCCCCCGGGGCATCAAGTTTCAGATTCAACTTCCGGAAGGCACAGCCAGAGGCTATATCTGCGAAAACTACGGTGCACCATTGACTCTTCCCGAACGTGGGCCGGTAGGAGCCAATGGTTATGCCAATGATCGGGACTTCCATTATCCGGTGGCCTGCTTTGAAGATATCGACGGTGAGTTTGAACTGGTGGCCAAGTTTGCCGGAAACCTGTTCAGCTGCACCCTGGATCACTCTCCCCTGGATGTGGTCGCCTGGGTGGGTACTTCTGCCCCCTATAAATACGACCTGTCCCGCTTCAATGTGATCAACACCGTCAGCTTCGACCACCCAGACCCCTCCATCTTCACCGTATTAACCTCACAGAGTGACACCCCCGGGGTCGCCAATGTGGACTTTGTTATCTTCCCGCCCCGCTGGATGGTGGCTGAAAACACCTTCCGCCCCCCGTGGTATCACCGCAATGTCATGAGTGAATTTATGGGGCTGATTCACGGCACTTATGACGCCAAGGAACAAGGATTTGTGCCCGGCGGAGCCAGCCTCCATAACTGCATGAGCCCCCACGGGCCCGAGGCTGAAGTGTTTGACAAAGCCAGTGCCGCAGAGCTGAAGCCCGTGCGCTACAAAGACACCATGGCCTTTATGTTTGAGTCCCGCTTTATCTATGCGCCAACCCGGTTTGCGCTGGAAAGTAATGCCCGCCAAACCGACTATATTGATTGCTGGAAAGGGCTCAAGAAGCACTTTAGCCGATAAGTAGCTAACCATATGGAATCGAATATTTCTGACTCCTTGTGCTGGCACTCTGCTTCGTTACAACTCCGGTCACATAGCTACGGCTATGCTCCCTCCGTTGTGCCTCGCATAGTACCAGCCCAAGTAGCCAGAAATATTCGATTCCATATGGCCAGCTACTTACGAATAAAAAACTTGCCGTTTTTCTCACATACGCCGGAGACTGAAAGCCCATCATGCTAGCACTCAATGAAACACACGATGTCAACCTGACCAGCTGGGTTACATCAGCCAATAACAAAAACAGTGATTTCCCCATTCAAAACCTGCCCTTTGCCATCTTCCGACGTAAAGGCAGTGGTGAATCTTTTCGGGCAGGTGTCGCCATTGGCAACCAGGTTCTGGATCTTGCCGCCGTTTCCCACACCTCAGCTTTTTCACAGAAAGGTGCATCAGGACTGTCCAGTGAGGCCCTGGCAACGTGCGGTGATGAAACCCTCAACCGATTTATGGGGCTTGGTCTTGAGCACTGGTCATCCCTGAGATCGGCGTTATCCAAAGCCCTGCGCGCCGGAGCCACGGAAGAAGCTGAACTCTCGGGCTGTCTGGTTGCCATGGACGATGTGGAATATCGCCTGCCCTGCCAGATTGGTGATTACACCGACTTTTATACCTCCATCCACCATGCCACCAGCGTAGGTTCACTGTTCAGACCCGATAACCCATTGCTGCCCAACTACAAATGGGTGCCCATTGGCTACCACGGCCGTGCATCGTCTATTGATGTATCAGGCCAGAATTTTCACCGCCCTTGCGGCCAGACCAAAGCGCCGGATGCTGACACTCCCTCTTTTGGTCCCTGTAAACGGCTGGATTATGAACTGGAAATGGGGATCTTCATTGGCCCCGGCAATGCCCCGGGAGAACCGATCACGCTGGATCAGGCTGATCAACACGTATTTGGTCTCTGTCTGTTTAATGACTGGTCCGCCCGGGATATTCAGGCTTGGGAATACCAGCCACTGGGGCCATTTTTATCCAAGAGTTTTGCTTCCACCGTGTCCCCCTGGATTGTCACCCTGGAAGCGCTGGTGCCTTACCTGACCAGCTTTGAACGCCCTGCCAGTGATCCCCAGCCACTGCCTTACCTTGACTCTCGGAAAAACCGCCAGCAGGGCTCCATTGATATTCAGCTCTCTGCTCATCTGCTGAGCAGACAGATGGAACAGGCAGGAGATTCACCTGCGAAACTGTCCCAATCCAGCTTCCGTCATTCCTACTGGACCATCAACCAGATGGTGGCACACCATACCGTAAATGGCTGCAACCTTCGGCCGGGTGATCTGTTTGGCAGCGGCACTCAGTCAGGACCCAACCCGGAAGAAGCGGGTTCCCTGCTGGAGCTGTCCCATGGTGGTAAACAACCTCTGCCTCTGCCCAACGGTGAAACCAGAACATTCCTCGAAGATGGCGACACCGTTATTTTCAACGGCTGGTGTGAAAAAGCCGGACATGCCCGTATCGGCTTCGGTGAAGTGCAGGCGACGATTTTACCGGCTCAAGAGGTTCTGCCTGCCGGGACTGGAGAATAAACACCATGAAACTCTACAGCTACTTCCGCTCCTCGGCTGCCTATCGGGTAAGAATTGCCCTGAACCTGAAAGCGCTTGATTATCAACAATCGCCCATCAATCTTCTGAAAGGCGAGCAGAACTCGGAGGAGTATCAACAGATCAACCCCCAGAGACTGGTACCCACATTCACCACCGACAAAGGAATGCTCACCCAGTCACTGGCCATTATTGAGTGGTTGGAAGAGTCATTCCCGGAACGCTCCATTATCCCCGGAGATCCCTGGCAAAAAGCCCAGCTTCGTAGCCTGGCTTACCAGATCAGCTGCGACATCCACCCGATCAATAACCTCAGAATACTGAAATACCTGCAGCAGGAACTGGCCGTGAGTGACGATGCCAAAACACAGTGGTATCAGCACTGGATTCATTCAGGCTTTACCGCACTGGAAGCACAGCTGGATGACCAGCCCTTCTGCTGCTCGGCACAGCCCTCCATAGCCGACATCTGCCTTGTACCACAAGTGTTTAATGCCCTGCGCTTTAAGATGAATATGTCAGACTTCCCAAAAATCCATAAAATCTACCAGCACTGCAATACGCAGCCTGCCTTTATTGATGCGGCACCGGAAAACCAGCCGGACGCTGTGTAAGGGATTATTGTCGCCACCCGCTGCTTGCAAAAGCTCAGGAGGTTCCGCTTTTCGGGTAGCGGGCAGCGTCTGTAAAAATAGTCATCCGAAAAAGCGCAACAGTGTCCGCGTCACCAACTCTGGTTTCTGGGCATGAACCCAGTGACCCGCTCCCGGTATCACCCGCATGGATGCTGATGGAAAGAGAGCCAGCACCTGCTCACGGTGTTCCGGCAAAATATAGTCAGACTCGCCACCCTTGATAAACAGGGTTTTATTGGCAAAACCCGTATCAGACTCCTGCCCTGCAAGAATTTCCATATAATGCGCCATAATCACAGGCAGATTTACCCGCCAGCGATAGAGCCCCTGCTCATCACGGTAGAGGTTTTTCAGCAGAAACTGACGCACACCTTGTTCTGGTTCATAAGCTTCCAGAAAACGGTCTGCTTCAGTACGGCTTTTCAACGTGTTCAAAGGCATGGACGACAACCCTTCAAGAATACTGTCGTGTCGCCTTTCCTGATAAGTGACCGGCGCAATATCGATCACAGCCAGCCTGGTGACGCGCTCCGGTGCCATCAGGGCAATGGTCATCGCCACCTTACCGCCCATGGAATGCCCCAACAAATGCACTTTCTCAAGCTGGTTATCATCCATATAGGCCAGAACATCTTCCGCCATGACCGGATAATTCATAGCCTCATCATGGGGTGAGCGCCCATGATTGCGCAGATCCAGCCCATGAACACGAAATGATTCAGCAAGACCACGGTTGATCATCCCCAGGTTTTCCCCAGAGCCAAACAGACCATGCAAACTGATCACATCAGCCCCCTGCCCCTGCTGCCTTGCGTACAATTTCATGTTTTCACTGCTTCTCTTATAGCCCGGATATTTCATAAACGTGCTCCCGCTCTCGCTTGTCCTTTGCCCCTCTAAGGGAGTTTTGTTCGGTCGACCGTACTCCCCGGTACGGCGCTCCCTCACAAAATCCCTTAGAGCGACAAAGTCCTGCGCGAGATTCGGGGCAGTTTATGAAATATCCGGGATAGGTTGCTGACAAACGGAAAATACTGATCAGGAATTCTACCTAAACGTCAGTACAACCGCCTCTGCATTTGGTACAAAGATCATAAATTCAGCTTTGCCAGAAAGGCCAGCGGCTTATTTATGATGATCATCACCACTGTCCCGGTAAGCAACCTAACCTCCAAGCAGGAAATATAAAGCCATCATGAGTGATCAACACTTCAACCTGGATCAATATCTGGAAGAACTGAAGCCACTGATTGACGTCGATTGTGGTACCTGGACCCCCGCCGGTGTCAGCAAGGTTGCTGATATCATGACCGAAAAATACCAGGGCATCGGCTGGCAGGTTACCCGTCATACCTTTAATGAAAAAGTAGGCCCCGGCCTGCTGGCGACCAATAAGCCGGACGCCGAAGAGTACGACATCATGCTGATCGGACACCTGGACACTGTTTTCCCGGAAGGTACAGTGGCCGAATGGTCCTTGACCCATGATGGTGAAAAAGCCTACGGTCCGGGCGTGGCTGATATGAAATCCGGCCAGCTCAATATGTTCAAGGCCATCAGCCAGCTGCCAGAAGACGTCGCTGATCGTCTGAGCATCTGCGTCTGTATGAATCCGGATGAAGAAATCGGCTCCATTTACTCCGGCGAGTGGCTCAAGGGCATTGCCAGCAAGAGCCGTTATGTACTGGTGGCTGAAGCTGCCCGTGCTGATGGATCACTGGTTAAAGCGCGTAAAGGAATGGCCTCTTACCAGGTAGAGTTCAAGGGCAAAGCGGCGCACGCGGGTAATGAGCCCGAGAAAGGTATTTCTGCCATTACTGAGCTGGCGCACTGGATCACCACCCTGAACCAGGAAACCAACTTTGCAACTGGCACCACCCTGAACTTCGGTGTTGTCAAGGGCGGTTCCGCCGGTAACGTGGTACCAGACTATGCGTCCACAGTCCTGGATATCCGCTTCTGGGATAACGATGACTACGCCCGTCTGGAAAGTAAGATCCAGCACATGCTGGAAAACCCGTCACTGCCGGGGATTGACATCAAGCTGACCCGCGAAGCCCACAAGCCCGCCTTTACCCCGAATGAAGGCAGTGAAAAACTGATGGCCCTGATTGAAAAAACCGGTCAGGATATGGGACTGAACATTACCTGGCAGGCAGTGGGTGGCGGTTCCGATGCCAACCTGACCGGCTCACTGGGCGTGCCCACAATTGATGGTCTGGGCCCGATTGGCGGTGCCATGCACAGCCGCAACGAATCTCTGGTGCTGGACTCCATCGAGCCCCGCCTGACACTGCTGCGCAATGTGCTGATCAACCTGGCGGAAACCATTGGCCGATAACAACAGAAACCAATAAATCAGGGCTCATCCACCACCGGTGAGCCCACAAAAGTAAAAACAAAAGGAACTAACAGGCATATTTTCGGTCTAGAAGTTCAATTTCATTAAATCATGTTTATTGTAATGGACCCTAAAAAGACCAGTATTCAAAACGGATACCCCACTGCCCATAACTATTTTCTCTCTCTGGGCAAGCAGCCACAATTAGCTCAAAAACTTAATGCCACTCATGAACAGATGGTATATAACCAGTGGCTGGTAGATCACACTCAATTACCGTTATACCACCCGGTGTATCAGGTTGCGCCATCCAGCACATCTACTCCGGTTTTACAAAGACAGATGTCGCTTAGAAGCCAGACAGAAAATCATTTACCCCGTAACAAGCCATCCTGTCTGCATGCTTTTTTAGAGAGCAGAGCAAATGAGCCCCCTGTCACCTGGCTTGATAAGAAACAAGGTATTCTGAAAATAAATGACTGGTACCTGACAGAAGCTCAATGGAAGCAAGATCAACGTCTTAAAGGCGTCGTGAATCCCAGTGAATTACGTAATGCTTTATGCCACTCAGAAGATATAGACACCCTGTCTGGTCAGCAGTATAAACTCTCGTCGTATAAGACCGACCTGGTTACCAAAATGACAACTACCAGAGCATCGCGTCATCAGCATGCGCCCTACAATATACCTGAGCGACGTAAAGGGCCAGAGCGATGCTTATCTACACACTCTTCGGGCACAGGACTGAACATAACCACACAGACTCAACATGAAACAGCAAGGTCACCACAGTTGTATGCCTGTACTTTTTTGGCAAGACAGGCGGATATTGGCCTATCTGTTCAATGGATTAATAAAGACCGGGGAACATTTAAAGTAATAAATACTGAGCAAGTGAAGAAAGAATGGAGTATACTTCAGCGGCAATTTAACGTATCTAATGGCGAAACATTACAAGATGCCTTAATAACAGAGATCGGAAAAAATGATATTGAGTGTGTAGTGCTTACCGATTCACATGAAATCATTTTCCAACTTAAGTTCAAACACTACTCAGCTGATACCATTTCGTCAGCAGAAAATCACCAATCCATTGCATTATCCACTTCAAAGCAAGCTACCCCTTATACAACCCCACCTCCAAACCCGATATCAACACTGGCAAATGCAGGGGGCTCAACGCCTGGTGAGGCCCAGATCAGGAGCACACTCCCTGAGGCTCGAACAGACGCCAGGAAAACGCCATTGAGTGCTCAGTCCGCCAAACCAACTGATTCGATAAAGCCAACTTATAAATCACCAACAACAAAAAGCTGCGAAGACTGCCTGTCTTTTATTTTTTCAAATGCTGATGGACAGCAAAGCTTTGCGACATGGCATGACAGAGCAGCGGGCGAGCTTATAATCGACATGAAAAAATTGACGACCAAATGGCTATCAAGCAATCCATCCGGGTATCGTGAACGGACTGACTTTGATTTTTTTGCCCGGTTTTTTGCAGTACAGAACTACTGGACCTACGATGAAAGCCGGAATATTTTTTCTTTGAATTTACGACACCCTATGGTCCTGAATGCGTTAAAAGTAACGACTCAGGAACCACTCTGCCAATCATCGCCCATCCGGGCATCTGACCCATCAGATCTGGCCAGTAACAACAAGCCGTTATCTGCATCTGAACCAGGAGCCAGTCATCAACCCCCGGGTACGGAAAAAACCAATCTTTTGGCGGCTCGGAAAAACCCGATGCTTGAGTGGATTAAGTAAGATGTGAATGAATGCCGTAAATTCACCGAATGGCATGATGCATCGAGAAATCAGCTCATACTTAATCCGATTGCGCTGCAAAAGTACTGGACTATCAACCTGAAATTTTTCAGTCTGGAAAATATTCCATCCAATGCAGCCCGTCAAAGTATCTCTCAGTTGGTAGAAAAAGGCTTATGCCATTATGACCCTTGCACCAGACTGCTCACCTTAATTTAAATCCGACCTTCACCACCCCTTGGTAACATTTTGATTTTAAACGATTAAATATCGTGCCAACCATATATTCGAATAGAATATATGCTTCAAAATCAAATGATTACGTTATTTTGGTGGTGAAAGTGGGTTAAATCCTTCGCCCCCATTATTGATCGACAATATGATGATTAAAACCTCCGTACTGATAGCCAGTGCAGAATAGCGTTAATACCTTTACACCCCGTTCATCCTGAGCGGAGTCGAAGGGTGATTGGTAAGATCTATCAGAGTCCGGAGTTTCCGCCTTTAGGCCCTATGGGTCCTTCGACAGGACGAACGGAGTGCGGAGGCACAACAACCCGTCAAAGCCATTGAAACCATGTACCAGGGCCTGTTGACGTTTCGTTGCCTGCTCGCAACGAAACGTCAACAGGCCCTGAGTTACTGGCTGTCAGGCTTATTTAATTTATTGTAAATCTCAACAGCCAGAAGATGCATTTCCGGCATGATTTGAAACATTAGCTGTAACTGTTGCAGCAATAAACGGGTTTCAGGCCGCTCGTCGGTTAATTCCGCTTTAGAAAAACGTCCACGACTTTGCACAGAGCCCCCTATCAACTGTTTCTCCAACAATTGCAGATGGTTATCCATGGACTGATATTGTGCCAGCAGCCCTTCGTGAAAAGAGTCTCCAGCCAACAGCATCCGGTGTGCCCCCAGAGTAGAGATATAACTCAGCATGGCATGGGAAAGGGTCAGGAAGCGAAAGCTCTCATCCTTTGCCCGCTGATAGCGGGCCGGTTCAGTCAGCATATTCATAATGGCGGCATTAAGCCGGGCATCCATATTGTGCGCATGACGACGCGCAAGACGATAGGCCAATGTATCCCGTTTACCCGTCTGGTACTGCGTCATAACCTGAGACAGATACTCTCGATGCCTGGCTATGGTCAATGCCATAATCCGATTCAGCCGCCGGGATTCCCAGTCAGGCAGAATAAACACAACCGCAGTGACGGCCAGCAGGCAGCCCAGCAGGGTATCCCCCAAGCGAGGCATAATCACAGCAAAGCCCAATCCCTGCTGGTTAAAACAAAACAACACCAGCAAGGTAATAAACGCTGTTGCCAGATCATAGCGTACGGTACGAAATGCAAAAAACAGAATTCCGCTGATCACCATCAGAACCAGCTGACCTTCCTGCCCCGGAAAAAGGTACAAAAGCGGTATGCCGGTCAGAAGCCCGGCAAGCGTGCCAACGACCCTCTGGGCAAGTTTCTGTCGCGTAGCGCTGTAGCTGGGCTGACAGACAAACAGGATAGTCAGCAGAACCCAGTAACCGGGTTGCAGGTGCAACCCCTGAATCAGCCCGTAACCCAGTGTCAGCGACGTTGCCAGACGAAGGCCATGTCGGAACAGAGGGCTGTCCAGGCGACACTCATGCCAGATACACAGCAGGTGAGCCTTGATTCCCCTGGGGTTGGAATCAGCCAATATGCGCTCGTCGGCGGATATGTCTGAGTCCGGGTGTCCTACAGATGATATTTGTAATTCCACTGTCGTCAGGTTTTTCAGCAGATATTCCAGCTGAACCAGCAGAGATCGCCACTGAGGATTTTCCTGTTGTTGCAGATATTTCAGCGACTGGCGCAGCTCATCAAGAACCGCTGCATTCTCGTTATCATGCAAATACTCCTGTCCCATGGCCAGAGACCGGGCGATGGCCCGGCATGCCTTAGCCTGAACTCGCAACATTTTCTGAAAGCGAAAAAGAATATCGCTGCGGGAAAAGTGCTCTGCCAGATCCTGATAACGATAATGAGAGGAACTCACCCGTTCATGGATATCCTGGGCAAGAAAGTATATGTGCAGGAAAGGCTGCGCGCTCACGTTGTCCTGTCGGCGGACTCTCTGGAGCAAAGAAGCCTTGGCCTGGTTCAGGGCATTGACAACACTGACATTTTTTCTGGCCAGCTCCAGACGCAAAGGCTGAGGGTTCATATTGGCGACGGGATCAAACAGCTGACTTTTACTGTCAAGATAACCCGCCAGCTCTTTGAATATATTGGCCAGGGATTGCTGCACCGGGCGATCAGGCCAGAGAATATGCCAGACCAGAGACAGCACACCATACCATAGCGCGCCACTGAGCAGCAGCTGCGGCTGCTCCCACAGGCTCTGGCTTGCCCCCGCACCCAGCATGGTGTAAACCGCCAGCAACAGCGAGGCAAAGGTCATACTGCTATACCTTGGCCCCATGGCACCGAGCATGGTAAATCCAAACGTCGAACTGCACAGCCCTAGCGCAAAAAGCAATGGATAATCAAACAGCAGCTCAATGGACAGTGATGCCAGCAGAAAACAGGCCAGCATCATGATCAGCGCTTTAATCCTTCCCCAGAGGTTGTCATCCACTTCAGCCAGGGCCGCGGCAATCACACCCAGTACCACAGGCGTGATGTCATCAGGTGATCCCCGATACCAGGCAGGCAAGGTAACGCCAGTCAGGGCAAAAAAGACTTTTACACTGTAATTAATCCGGTCGTTTGCCCAGTAATTGCGGAAAAAGTGGAAGATCTCAGGGAAGAACATGATGGTAAGCTGATTGCCGGACGATTGATCTAAAGTTTGTGAGCATACCCGAAAAACGCGTTGAGACTAAGTGACGATGGCCGTAACCGCAGAGCAACCACTTTTTAGGAGCGGTTTTATGGCGCTTCACTCAGCAACATCTAACAAAAAACCGGGAAAAATCACTCACCACCATTACTAAAAAAACATAAAACACTAAAAATATGCCATCAGAAAGGAAAAATTATAGAAAAACGCCTTATTTTCAGACTAAAAAACAACTAAATCATAAAAAACAGGAATTCATCCTGTTTTACCCTGGCCCTGTTTTTTTTTATTGACTGAACCCCGGTTTTACCAGAAATTAGCGCAGCAACACCAGTTCCTCTCTCTTGTAGACCAGCCTTTGTGAACGATGGTTTGCAGATGAGGAACGGCTGTTTGCTATTTGTCTTGACCGGCATTCAGAGCAGGCAGAGATGGAAGAGTATCCAGACTTCGAAGAAGAGTTTGAAAAAGCGGCCAAAGCTAAAAAGCGTTATCGCACCCGCCAGGCCGACTATGAGAAAAAACGGTCGAAAGCGGAGCTTCACCTTGAACGCAAACGGTTGCGGGAGTTACTCGGAGACGAGCACCTGGTCTTTGACCACTGGTAAACTGCCCCCCGCTACTGATCAGGATCCCTCCTCTACCCAAGGGCTGCAGTTGATCAGCCCGCTTTGATTTATATTGCTGTTGACAAGCGATTACCCGGACCTCTTTTGTGACGATGGAATAAGCGACCATGGCATGGTGACAAAGCATGTTCATAGCAAAAGACGAGTACTACTTTTATAACACCGTTTTACGTATCTGCTGGTCTGCGTATATTCAGTAAAAAGCGCTCTGGTAAGCCATACTTTTTCTCAGCCTTTTAATTTGAATCAGTCATGAACCAGGTTTTCAGCCAGAGCGCAGAATGACCTTTTATCAGGAATTACCCAATGCGAATTGCGCTACTTTCCCGTAACGAGCGGTTATACTCATCCCGCCGCATCATTGAGGCTGCAGAAGCCAGAGGTCATACGATCGATGTTATTGATATTTTGAGTTGCTACATGAATATCAATGACAAACACCCCAGTATTCATATGAAAGGGGTGGAGCTGCCTCATTATGATGCGGTGATTCCACGTATTGGTGCCTCCAACACCTTTTACGGGACTGCGGTTATTCGCCAGTTTGAAATGATGAACTGTTACTCACTGAATGAGTCCCTGGCCATTGCCCGCTCCCGTGACAAGTTACGGTCAATGCAACTGCTGTCGCGTAAAGGCGTGGGCTTGCCGGTTACCGGCTTTGCCAGTGGCCCTGGCGATATCCCCGACCTGATCGATATGGTTGGCGGTGCCCCCCTGGTGATCAAATTGCTGGAAGGCACCCAGGGTATTGGCGTGGTCCTGGCCGAGACCCGGAAAGCGGCAGAAAGTGTCCTGGAAGCATTTATGGGCCTGAAAGCCAATATTATGGTTCAGGAATACATCAAAGAGGCCGGCGGTGCGGATATTCGCTGTTTTGTCATTGGCGACAAAGTCATCGCCGCGATGAAACGTCAGGCACCTGAAGGCGAGTTCCGCTCCAACATTCACCGGGGCGGCAGTGCCAGCCTGGTGAAGCTGACCAAAGACGAGCGGGCGACCGCAGTAAAGGCGGCAAAAGCCATGGGGCTGAGACTGGCAGGTGTGGATATTCTTCGCTCCAATCGCGGCCCCCTGGTGATGGAAGTCAACTCCTCTCCGGGGCTGGAAGGTATTGAGCGGGCAACAGCCAACGATGTAGCCAACTGCATTATTGAATACCTTGAAAATAACTATCGCCGCACGAGTAATACACGAATTACCGGATAAATTCACTTCACCAACCCACCATCACTCTGATTAAAAAAACACCCGAGTGATGCTTTTCAATCCCGGTCTCTTCCTTTCAGGCCTGATGACCGGGGCTGGAGTCTTCCATGGAAAGAGCACAACCCCTAGAGCTATTTGGCCATACCATTTTGCCAGGTACACGACAGCACCTTAATATCCCGGTCGTCAGACTCTACACCGATACGCCCATTGATCTTCGGATTGAGGTTATTCACGGTCGCAAAAAAGGCCCATGCCTGTTAGTGACGGCGGCCATTCATGGTGATGAACTCAATGGCGTGGAAATCTGCCGGCAAATCCTCGGCTATAAAAATCTGGCGAAAATCCATGGCACCCTGATTGTCATTCCCGTGGTTAATCAGCTCGGATTCATCCAGCAAATTCGTTACCTGCCTGATCGCAGAGACCTGAACCGCTGCTTCCCGGGATCCAGCAAAGGGTCTCTGGGCGGAAGGCTCGCCAACCTGATTACTACGGGCATTTTTCCACACGTTGACTACGCCCTGGACCTCCACACCGGAGCCATTCACAGAACCAACCTGCCACAGCTGAGAACCGACCTGACCAACGAGCAATGTCTTGGTCTGGCCAGGGCCTTTGGTGCGCCGGTAATCCTCCACTCATCCCTGAGAGATGGCTCTTTCCGCCATGCAGCCAATGAGTACAACATTCCGGCACTGGTTTATGAAGCCGGTGAAGCACTACGACTGGAACAGGCTTCCATCAAGCTGGGTTTCAAAGGCGTTATGCGTGTTATGCGTCATCTGAATATGCTGCCCGGGAAACCCGCCAAAACACCGGCTATTCAGCCATGGGAGTGCAACCAGAGCCAGTGGCTGAGAAGCTCAAGGGATGGATTGGTGTTACTTCATATCAAACAGGGTCACCTGGTCAAGGAAGGGGACACCATGATGACCATTGTGAATCCGTTTGACGCCAGTGACAGTGAAGGCATCACCGCACCGTTTGATGGTGTTGTTATTGGCCTTAGCCAGCTGCCACTGGCCAATGAGGGCGATGCACTGGTTCATCTTGCCAAAGTCAGCAGTACCCTGGCAGATACCGAGTATGACCAGGAAGTGGTTGAAGAAGTGCTTGACCTGGGTGTTGCCCAGCTGCCGGTACCTGAAAATCACGATTAAACCGTCATTTACCGCCTCAAAATCAGGTGCTTCAACACAGCCCCGGCATATCTCAGAGTGGCAGAATAGGAATCAGCACCCGTCCTGGCCACGTGCAGAGCCCTTGCCTGAATAGAGGGATATGCTGGCGGTTTTATTGGCTGCCTCACTGGTGGCAAAGGCGATGTTGCTTGCAACTGACAATAAGGATTAGCAGTGGATGAACCATAACCAACGGTCGGACCTGTCGGCCAGGTTCGGGCGGCAATACCGAAACCTGCCGGACTACACCTGGGCAAAATATCAAAATTGGCAGGCATGACCAGCTGCAGTTCAGGCTGGAAGGAATCTTCAGTTTGTACCACTGAACGCCAGGCCGGAACCGGCGTTAGCCAGTCATTTTTCTGCAAGCTACTGTAGTTCAGATTAAGCACAGGCTGCCTGCGGGCGACATCAAGCTCCTCAAGGTATTGCCCTTTATCTACCTTCATGTTGCGACAGGACGCTGAGTATATGTCCTCCATCCGCAGGTTAGAATGATCTTTATTCATCATTTCTATCGCAAAGTTGATAAACAATTTACTTTGCCAGATTGAATCCATATCAACACACCATTTGCCCCCGTGAGCCTGAACCTCAGTAAATACATAACCATAACTTGCCATCTGGTCTGCCGAAGGCCATTCCGGAAATTTATCCAGTATGCAAATGCCATCTTTGTTGTAATAAGAGCGCACTCTCAGATGGTGCTCAAAGGCCTGCGCATCCCGGAGTTCAGAGAAACCGTGGAGCACGATAATATCCCGGTCGGACAGTTCCCTGATTTTCTCTGGTTTCAGGAATGATTCATGGGGTAGTTGATGTCTGAAAAGCAGTCGGGTGCCAGAGTTCAGCGCAGCAATTTTTCGTTTTCCTGAATCAAAAGAGACCAGGCAACAGCCAACATGGTCAACGGTTGCCTGTTCCATGAGACTGTTACTGGTACCATCACTGGTAAAGGTCTTATGCCCGGAACCATGACGCCAGAATAAATCAGAAGACGGATGGTCCCGAAAAACATTTCCGTCATCGTCACCGCCCCAGACTTCATGAAACATTGAGAAATGTGAAGAAATTGGTCCCATTAAAAAACTCCTCAATTTTCTTTCTCCAACTGCTCAACTTTAAAAAGTGTCAGACAGTTTGCTGACCATGTCCAGCACTGGATGATGTACATCAAAAAGCAGGAAGGCCGCGCTATGCACTAAGATGCCATTGGAGTGATAACTATGTTCACATACACTGAAGGCAATTTTACTAATGTGCACTTTACCGCCGAAAAATCAGGTGCCGTAACACTTTCTCCAGTAAATTTCAGCGTGGCAGAATCGGAATCAGCAGAAGAGTCGGCCACGTGCGAATCTTCCAACGGAGAAAACGGGTACGAATTGATTAGTTGCCTCACTTGCGAGACAAGCGATATTTCTTTCGATCGGAAAACAGGAATAGTAAAGGATGGATCACAAACAGCAACCGGCCCTGATTGGGCGGCAAAACCTTCAGGATTGCACCTGGGCAGAATATCAAAATCGGCAGGCATGATCAGCTGCAGTTCGGGCAGGGAGGCGTCTTCAGTTTGTACCACTGAGCGCAAGGCCGAAACCGGCGTCAGCATGTTATTATTCTTCAAGCCTTGGTGGTTCAGTTGCAGAACCGGTTGCCTACGGGCGGCATTGAGTTCAGCAAGGTATTGCTGTTTATCAACATTCAGAGTAAATCTACAGGAATCAGAGTATATATCCTCAATTTTCATGTCGTCAGCATCCTGTCTTTTCATATCGTCTATCGCAAAGTTAGTCCACAATTTACTTTGCCAGATTGAATCCATATCCACGCACGCTTTGCCCTCGGGACCGTGAACCTGAATCTCAGAAAAAACGAAACCGTAACTTGCCATCTGGTCAGCCGAAGGCCATTTCGGGAATTCATCCAATATGCAAGTGCCATCGTCGTTATAATAAGAGCGCACTCTCAGATGGTGCTCAAAGGCTTGCGCATCATGAAGTTCAGAGAAACCATGGAGCACAATAATGTTCCTGTCGGACAGTTCCTTGATTTTTTCCGGCTCCAGGAACGATTCATGGGGTAGTTGATGTCTGAAAAGCAGTCGAGTGTCAGGGTTCAGCGGAGCAACTTTTCGTTTTCCTGAATCAAAAGAGACCAGACAACAGCCAACATGGTCAACTGTTGCCTGTTCTATCAGACGGTTACTGGCACCATCAGTAGTAAAGGTCTTGTGCCCGGTACCATGACGCCAGAATAACTTGGAAGATTGGCTATCCCGAACAACATTTTCGTCGTCGCCCCAGAATTCATGAAACATTGAGAAATGTGAAGAAATTGGACTCATTAGAAATATCTCCCCAATTTTCTTTCTATGTTTAACAGGTTTCAGGTAACTTTCTGACCATACGATAATGAAAAAGTTTCATCTTTGACTTCAGAAGTACCTGACTTTCAGTACCAATAGAATGATGCCAACAGCTTCGACAACTGCAGAAACAACTGGAGTTTATCGCCACAATCCAGTTGCGCAGCCCGGGAATAACACCGGAATAATCGCCCGAGTGCCCTGGCGAAAAGTCCGTACCTGTACCATTGCGTTTGTCGGCGCGGGTTTTATCGCTGCTGCGATCGCGTCCGGTACTTTTATACCTTCCGCGGTTTTTGCCACTGCCGGGCTTATTTGCCTGGCAACTGCACTTTGTCAAATCCTTCCCCCATCGTCATTAACTCAAAGTAGCATTGTGCAACTTTCACCAACAGCAGGCTCACTGGCTCAGGCTGAATCACTTCTGCCCGGTTCGCAGGGCCTTGCAGCCAGTAATGACCGCCAGTCCGATACCCAGCCCATCCGGACAGTCATCACCGGGAACAGCACAGAACTGCCTGCCATTGCCGAAACTCTGCAGGGCATCCTGAAGGCCCTTGGATCGGTCGCGCAGACGTTTCCCAATTTCTCCCGGTTCTGCTCCGCAGAGGTCTCCAAACGTTTCCTGGAGCTGCGCAAAAGATCCAGCGATGTTCCCTTTGAGCAAAATCTCAATGGTGGGGCCTGTCCCAGGGCCAGTGCCGCTAACTTTAGAAATTATGCCCTCTCCAAGCACAGCAATATAAGCTGTCACGAGGCATACTGCGCCATGCCTGGTCAGGCATACCATGCCAACTACATCGACATGCATTACGGTCGATTCATTGCGGCACAGGGGTCCGTCAACAGAACCCATGACCGTTTCCTGCAGCTGCTGGCAGTGAACGATACGGCCATCTCCGTTGCCCTGGTCACTGAAAATGAGCTCAAGCGCCCTGATAACACCCGCATTGGACCAACCGACATTGATCAGCCGAAAACCATTCCTGCACTGGAAATCACCACCACAACAGGAACGGAGACATTGCCTTCTGTATCAGTAAGCCTGGTCGGTTCAATGGATCTGCCAGATATGAAGCTGAGGATTGACCAACTGGAAATTAATGGCAAACCGCACTTTCGCATCAATGAAATGGGGTGGGTTGATGGAACAGCCAGCAATCCGGTGAGGCTGGCAGCCATCACGATGATTGCCGAAACCTTGAGAAAACACCCCGCAGTGCTGGAACGGGCAAATAATCCGATGGTGGTTAACTGTAACGCGGGGGTAGGCCGGACCGGTACATTTATTGTCGCCAGCGATATCATTCGCCACTATGGGCAAAATCCACAAGGGGGCCCACTGGATATAGACAGTAAGATTCTTGCCGCCAGACAGCGCAGATCATTGAAGTTTGTGCAAAACTCCCTCCAGTACCAGAACCTGGTCACATTGCAAGAGAACCGAAACGCCATACTGCAGGCTATGTTTGAGGCAGGGGTATGCAATCCTGGCCCCTGAAAGGTTCACACCTGAAGAGTTAACCCGCAGGTTGCCCCACGGATAAACCACCAAGAGGCCAGGAGCCTGTCGGTTAAACGGACACAGCCGCTTTGATATGGGGATGGGCTTGATAATTCACCAGCTCAAAGTCATCAATGGAAAACTCAAACAGATCACGAATGGCCGGGTTTAGCTTCATCCGGGGTCGCTGGTAAGGTGTGCGGCTTAACTGCTCTTCTGCCTGTTCAAGATGATTCGCGTACAGGTGAGCATCACCAAAGGTATGAACAAAATCACCGGGTTCCAGGTCACAGACCTGGGCAATCATCATCGTCAACAGCGCATAGGAAGCAATATTAAAAGGCACTCCCAGAAAGATGTCAGCGCTGCGTTGATACAACTGGCAGGACAACTTGCCATCCAAAACATAAAACTGAAAGAGGCAGTGGCACGGTGGTAGCGCCTGACGCCCCATAGCGGCATTGTCTTTTGGCGAGTAGGCGACATCCGGAAGTACCGATGGATTCCAGGCGCTGATCACCATCCGTCTTGAATCCGGGTTGGTTTTGATTTCATTCAATAGCCACTGAATCTGGTCGACCACTTCACCATTGGCCCCCTCCCAGCTGCGCCACTGTTTGCCATAAACCGGGCCGAGATCACCGTCGTCGGTTGCCCACTCATTCCAGATCCGGACACCGTTTTCCTGCAGGTAGCCGATATTGGTATCCCCTTTGAGGAACCACAATAATTCATGAATGATTGAATTCAGATGACACTTTTTGGTGGTCACCAGTGGCAAGCCCCGGGAAAGATCAAACCGCATCTGATAGCCAAACACACTGTAGGTACCCGTGCCGGTACGATCCGCTTTGAACGTGCCATGGTCTTTTACATGGCGCAGGAGGTCCAGATATTCTTTCATCGTTTTTTCGATCCACTATTTCGTTGCTTAGGCTCTGGGCAGTTTCTGTGCTTTGGGCTGTTATTAGCCCTGGTCTTTGCCTGCCAGGCGGCGTCATCACTATTCATACCATTCACCAGTGAATGGTGACGATAACCCCAGACCATAAACACTATACCCATAACGACCATCGGCAAAGACAACAGCTGCCCCATGGTCAGCCAGTCGAAGGCGATAAAACCAAGCTGGGCATCCGGCTCCCGGACAAACTCAACGGCAAACCTTGCCAGCCCATAGATCAGCAGAAACAGTCCGGAAATGGCCATTCTTGGCCTGGGCTTTGCTGAAAACCACCACAGTATGCCAAACAGCACGAGCCCTTCCAGGAAGAACTGATAAAGCTGGGAAGGGTGTCTTGCCATTTGACCGGGATCGGTAGGAAACACCATGGCCCAGGGCACATCGGAGGCTCTGCCCCAAAGCTCGCCACCAATAAAGTTTCCTATTCGACCAAGGCCCAGCCCCAAAGGTACCAGTGGGGCAATAAAGTCCGTCACCTGAAAAAAGCCTTTACCCTGAGAACGGCCATAGAGCCACATGGCCACAAGCACCCCAAGCAGGCCACCGTGAAAGGACATGCCGCCATCCCACACTTTGAACAGCCAGAGCGGGTCTCTGACAAAATAGTCAAAGTGATAGAAGATGACATACCCGAATCGTCCACCCAGGATAACTCCGACAGCCCCATAGAAAACCAGGTCACTGACCTGTTCCGGACGCCACAGGCCACCGGATCTCCGGGCACGAATACCACCCAGCCAGAGTGCCAGGGCGAAGCCTGCAAGGTACATCAGGCCATACCAGTGCACACTCAGGGGGCCAAGGCTGAACGCCACGGGATCTATCTCAGGATACGCAATCACAAACCATTTCCGATCAGTAAAATACAGTTCAAGTGTACCAAGGTAACTGGCTTCTGAGCCAGCCGGAAACAGTTGAAATAAAAGAAAAGTCGTTGATGTCTTCGCCCATAAACCTGTCTTAACGGATTAGCTTTGAAAATATACTGTCGTCCAGCTGTTTGGCCTGGGTGCCATCCAGTTTATAGCCGGGCAGGCCGGTATTTTTCATCTGAATCATTATATGACCACCGTAGACCATAAACTGCTCCGTAAGACCGGGAGTACCGCAGGTTGACATCGACTGTTGAACTGCCTCAGAGAGCCCGGTTCGATCTTTATTGCTTTTACAACCGGTGAAAAGGTCCATTCCCATAATGGTGGATAGCTCTCTTAATTTTCCGGAGAAATAAAAGGGACCTGCTTGTTCGGCAACCTGTTGCAGGCCGCCAGGTGTGTTGTACAGCGCCCATAAATCATCAGCCAGCTCCTTTGCCCTGTACTGGTTGCTGGCGGATAGTGCTGGCAGCTTTTCTCCCAGTAAGCCGCCGTACTGATGGTTTGAACCGACTAATTGTTGCAGTGCAGCGCCATTGACCTCCATCACCGTTTTCCAGGTATTGGCATTAGCCATCAGGATTTTGCCAGACAATGATTTATGCCGGTCTGCCAGGGCCAGTTTATTGCAGGGTGCAACCAGCATGACAGGCCGTGGCCTGATTTTCACGGCAGCGGACCTGCCATCAGCGTAATGAATGGTTAGCGTGCGCTCCTTATTGGACATTTCCATTAACTTTTCGTGCAGCTTTTCAGTCCATTCTTTCTCATTTTCCAGGCCTGCGGCTCTGGCAATACGGCTATCTCGGATATGATCCGGGCTCAGCAAATTCAGGTACAGGCAATCCAGCTGAATGGGTTGGTGATCGGGGTTTTTCATGGCATTTTGTAACGCCGGTTTATGGTTGTGAAGCAGAAGGGCGGTAAAGATTTCATTGAGGCGCTGGTCGGTTATGCGATCTACATTCTCTCCTTTTTCCTTGTAGGCATAAGGGCAGCCGACCCGAATATGCCTGGCCGTCTCCTGACCATCAACTTGCATGGTGTAGGCCAGCATATTTATTGCATGAGGCGAGTTCCGCTCCATTGAAAGAGCCAATTTGTCATGATAGCCATTTGCAAAAGGGTCTCTGTTTCCAGCATCAGCAGTGTCATCATGGAGACGCATGGACGCTGCCGGAGTGTATTCAAGAGTGACCTGGTGCCATTGATCATGCTGATAAATATGAAGTCGGCTGCTGAACGACTTGCTATCCTCTGCCAGAACCTTCATAAGTTCCTGTTCAAATAGATCGGCATTAAATCGTTTCTTTAGCTGCTTGTGCAGTCCGGTGAGTTCCTGAATGGCGTCAGGAACGCACTGGACCGTCTTGCCGGTACTGGTCTGTGCGATTGCCCTTTTACTATCGATAATTGCAGCGATTTCCCCGTCAGCCTTTTTCTTTCCAGACTGAGTATTGGATAACCGCCTGACCACTTCGGCATAGATATCCACCTGTCCAAGATATTGCTCGCCACCTCTGAAATCGTATTTGGCGGCATCCCGTATATATCTTTTCAAGCCCGCTATATCATCTTCAATAGCGCCAGTCATTGCTATCAGTCTTGCACTGAGATGTTCGCTGCCACTGCCAACCAGCTGCCTTGCCTGTTCCAGTGGGCCGCCCTCAATGTCGGGCCAGTGTGGCGCTATCCACCTCATATCCGGACCATTTTCCAACAATAAGCGTTGCGTCCAGTGGATGAACGATTGCACTTTTTCCCGGTGCGCCGTTAACTGGTCAGCCAGCTTTTCTATTTGTTCCGGGGTATTTATGGTTGTGATGGCAAGCTGTGTGGATCGGCTTTGCACATCAGCAGGAGATGGTTTGCAGCTATCGGTCGTGATGCATACTGGTGTTTTTTTTATTTCGTTAAGTCTCGATATAAACGGTTCAGGGTTATTGACCCTGGGAAGTAGCTGATTGATGTTTTCCAGAATTTCTTTTTTTCTGGAGGGTGGGGGTAGCGCTCTCTGCTGGCTGGTTCTTGAATCTTTTATGTCTTCAGTAAGCTGGATCGCTGTGCTAATCAGTGGTTGCAGGTTATCTATAATCTTTAGTCGGCTGTTGACAGGAATTAAACAGAATATGTCACCTGATGGCATTGTCAGGGTGATTGTCAGATCTTTTGGCAAATTCAGTTGTGTGACTAAATTTTTATAGCTATTAAAAGCTTTTTTGTCGGAGAGATCATTGGTCAGATCACCATTATTTATGGACTCCATTAACGATTTCAGCGCTCTATCAGACTCACTGATATAGTAATTTTCTGAATTTTCCCGATGAATTTTCGCAAGCTCTCCATCCGTTGAGAGCAGCTCTTCCAATTCCTGCTCTGGCACAGGGCTGTTTTTTTCATCCACAAGTGGACTTGCATTAACTGGCTTTATTGTTTCAAAGCTTGTGATCGCTTTTGCCCCCTGCTGCCCATCATCTGCCTGTATGCCGGGATCTTTCAGCCTGACAGGTGCTACATCTTTATGGAATTTTTTTTTGGCTGGTTTACTTTCTGGTGTCGGAAAATCGTGGGTAAAGCTATTGGAGCCAGGCTTGTTGGGTTCAATGGGAGGAGCCATGGGTAAATCCTTTTTAGCTAAAAACCGCAAAGTTCAAAAATTCAATCTCAATACTGAATGTCTGATATATCGCCATTTTTAACACCCGCTAAACTTGTTTCCTATCAGCTTTGTGGGCCTGATCCGCTGACCTCAAAAAACAGCAATTAAGTTTTCACATGTTTGGAGTTTTCGCTCAGTCACAAATTGAAAATTAGCAGAAGCACAATCCGAAAAGCTCACTATAATTGCTCAGCATCTTCTAAAAAAAGCAGAGCCATTGCTATGAATCTTTCCGTCCCTGGCAGCAAACCTGCAATTGATATTCCTGCAATTGATATTGTTGTGGGCTCTGAGTCAAAAATGAAAATTAGTGCCGTAGAGAAAGCTTTTGCTCGCTACCAGGTTAATCTGATTGCAACCAAAGCACGCTCCGGAATAAATAGCCAGCCCGTTGAAAACGAAACCCTTACGGGAGCTGGCAACAGAATAAAAGACGCGAAAGCAAAGTACCAGGCAGCTGATCGTGACGCTGATTTTTTGTTGGTGGCCATTGAAAATGGTATTTTCCATGAGCAGGTCAACGGTCAGAAAGTATGGTTAGATAAAGCCGTCGTTATTATCGAGACATCCGGGGGCATGCAATACATCAAGGAAACATCACCGGTACTATTGCCTGCTGAGTGTGTGACTATCGCCAGACAAAGGGGATTTGAAAATACAACGGTAGGCCAGGTTATGGCCGAAATAGACAGTACGGTTCAGCATGATGACCCCCACTCAAGCTTGCCACCCTTTAAATCCCGTCAGGAATATCTGGCAGAAACACTGGTTGAAATGGTGAGCACCTTAGAGCGGGAAAAACGGATAAATCAAGTGTGAAATGCTACGCCAGAATCAGTATTAAGTAGCTGGCCATATGGAATCGAATATTTCTGGCTACTTGGGCTGGTACTATGCGAGGCACAACGGAGGGAGCATAGCCGTAGCTATGTGACCGGAGTTGTAACGAAGCACGACTGCATGGATGCAGGAGCTAGAGCAACGCAGGAGCAGTTGCCGGGAGTGCCGGCACAAGGAGTCAGAAATATATGATTTCATATGGTTAGCTACTTACAACTGGATAATGAACGGATCAGCCGGTGTTAAGCCAAAAACTGTATTCCAACAATAAACAGAAACAGGGCAAACAATTTCTGTAGCTTGTTTGCGGCAAGTCCATGAGCAATACGGGCACCAATTCGCGCAAATAGAACACTGGTCAAGACAATCCCCAGGAAAGCAGGCCAATAAACATACCCGGTAGACAGAGCAGGCAGGCCTGAACTCTTTTCACCCAGAGCCATGTTGGATAAGGCTCCCATCACGGCAATAGGGAAGCCACAGGCCGCCGAAGTACCCACTGCCTGCTGCATTGTCAGGCTGATTCTGCGCAAAAACGGCACAGACAGAGTCCCACCACCAATACCAAACATACTGGAGACAGTCCCAATGACAACACCGGCACTCACCAGCATTGATTTCCCCGGCGCTCTGCCACCTTCATAAACCTTAAACCCGAACCACATTTTTGCTGACACCAGGATCGCAAATACACCAAGAAGCTTCTGCAACAGATGCCCACTCAGATTCACGGCGGTATACACCCCGAGAAAAGCACCGGCAAGAATACCGACACTTAACGTGGCAAATATCCGCCATCGAACAGCTCCGGCATCCTGGTGCGCTTTAATGGAGCTTACCGATGTGACCACCATGGTAGCCAGAGATGTGCCTACCGCCAAATGGGTCAAAACCTCAGGGGACATACCCTGGACGGTGAAGCTGAAGATCAGTACAGGAACAATAATCAGCCCGCCACCAATACCAAATAAACCGGCCATTACTCCGGCACAAGCCCCCAGGACAAGGTAGAGTAGAAAGAGCATTGTTATCCCTTATAAAAAAACAGATTAACAATTATACGACGATAAACTATTATCAGGTGAGTCTATTTTCAGGGAATACCTATTAACCTGGATATTTCAATGATGATGAGCAAATTAAATAAAATATCTTTTTTGAGATTTTTATGAAAATCAACCAACTCTTACGACCAATATTTATACGACAGAGTATATTCAAATAATCGAAAAACTAATCTAGAATGGCTGGATGCCTATTAAACAGTTGGCTATTTTATCCCCACCCCACTCTTTTCTTTTACAAATAATTCCTGAAAAATCAAAACGTAAAAGGTATAGACATTCTTATCCATTAGTTCTATAACGTTAATGTACGCACACTTTTTTCATTATTGATAATGTGTCGTTCAAAAGGATAGAAAGACTTCTGAAAATCATAACTAAGCAGTACGCCTTATAAAGACTTACAACGATCAGGCGAGGGGGAAACAGATGTCCATATTTGCTCAATACCAGCAGAGATACGAGTCCGTCCAGCAGGAAGAGATGAGTCTCACAGAGTACCTGGAACTCTGCAAAAAAGATCCCTGGGCTTATGCCAACGCCGCTGAACGTATGTTGAAAGCGATTGGTGAGCCTGAGGTGATTGACACTTCCCGGGATCCACGTTCAAGCAGGATCTTTTCCAATAAACTGATTAAGCAGTACCCGGCGTTCAAAGAGTTCTATGGCATGGAAGAAGCCATTGAACAGATCGTCTCTTATTTCAAGCATGCCGCACAGGGCCTGGAAGAGAAGAAACAGATTCTCTACTTACTGGGGCCAGTGGGGGGCGGTAAGTCATCCCTTGCGGAAAAATTAAAGCACCTGATGGAGAGAGTACCGTTCTATGCCATCAAAGGCTCTCCTGTTTTTGAATCTCCCCTGGGCTTATTCAATCCGGATGAAGATGCCGACATTCTCAAGGAAGAGTACGGGATACCAAGCCGGTATCTTAAGTACATCATGTCACCCTGGGCCGTTAAACGGCTGAATGAGTATGGTGGTGACATCTCCAAATTCAGGGTGGTTAAACTCTACCCAAGTCGTTTGAATCAGGTTGGTATCGCCAAAACCGAGCCAGGTGATGAGAACAATCAGGATATTTCCAGCCTGGTGGGTAAAGTCGATATTCGTCAGCTGGAAGAGTACTCTCAGGACGATCCCGATGCCTACAGCTTTTCCGGCGCGCTGTGCCGTGCCAACCAGGGCATCATGGAATTCGTTGAGATGTTCAAGGCACCCATTAAGGTGTTGCACCCATTGCTGACCGCAACCCAGGAAGGTAACTACAACAGCACCGAAGGCCTTGGTGCCATCCCTTATGAAGGTATTCTGCTGGCGCACTCTAACGAGTCTGAGTGGCAGTCTTTCCGCAACAATAAAACCAATGAAGCCTTTATTGACCGGGTTAACATCGTCAAGGTGCCTTACTGCGTAAGAGTCAGTGAGGAGATTCATATCTATGAAAAGCTGCTTGAAAACAGCTCCCTCAGGGAAGCCCCCTGTGCACCGGATACCCTGAAGATGCTGGCACAGTTCACCACACTGTCCCGTATCAAAGATCCGGAGAACTCATCAATCTACTCGAAAATGAAGGTGTACGACGGTGAGAACCTGAAAGATACCGATCCCAATGCCAAGCCTTTGCAGGAATACAAGGACATGGCCGGGGTTGATGAAGGTATGAACGGTCTTTCAACCCGGTTTGCCTTCAAGATTCTGTCCAAGGTTTTCAACTTTGATCCTTCAGAGGTCGCTGCTAACCCGGTACACCTTCTTTATGTTCTGGAACAGCAGATTGAGCAGCACCAGTTCCCGGAAGAGATACATGATCGCTATCTGTCGTTTATCAAAGAGTACCTGACGCCCAAGTATATCGAGTTCCTGGGCAAGGAAATTCAGACCGCTTACCTGGAGTCCTACTCTGAGTATGGTCAGAATATCTTTGATCGCTACATCACCTACGCTGATTTCTGGATTCAGGATCAGGAGTACCGTGATCCGGATACCGGCCATATTCTTGACCGTGCGGCACTCAGCGAAGAGCTGGAGAAAATTGAGAAACCTGCGGGTATTGCCAATCCCAAGGACTTCCGGAACGAAGTGGTGAACTTTGTGCTCAGGGCCCGGGCTAATAATGACGGCAAGAACCCCAGCTGGCTGAGCTATGAGAAGATGCGCACCGTGATTGAGAAGAAAATGTTCTCCAATACGGAAGACCTGCTGCCGGTTATCTCATTTAATGCCAAGGGATCCCAGGAAGATCAGCGCAAGCATGCCGATTTTGTTTCACGAATGGTTGCCCATGGCTATACCGAGAAACAGGTTCGCCTGTTATCCGAATGGTATATCCGGGTTCGCAAGTCTCAATAAAAACGACGTCCGTCTGCCATCACCGGCAGGCGGGCATAACTCTTATGCCCTGTATTAGCCAGGGCAACTCTCTATTAAGCGAACATTAGCAACCATCGGGGGAGCGTCTTTATGAGCATCATAATCGACCGACGCCTCAACGGAAAAAAGAAGAGCACTGTCAACCGACAGCGTTTTCTGAGGCGTTACCGCAGCCTGGTCAAAGAGGCTGTACAGGGTGCTGTTGATCAACGCTCAATCACCGACGTTGAAAGCGGCAGCAATATTTCCATCCCAAAGAAAGACCTGAGTGAACCCTTTTTCCATCATGGTCAGGGGGGGCATCATGGCCATGTGCATCCGGGTAATAAAGAATTTAACCAGAGCGATCGTATTCAGCGACCACCGGGCGGTGGTGGCCAGGGCACAGGCGATGGCAAGGCCAGTGACAGCGGTGAAGGCGCTGATGACTTTGCCTTCCAGATCAATCGTGATGAATTTCTGGAGTATCTGTTTGATGATCTGGAACTGCCAAACCTGGTCAGAAAAGAGCTGAAAGACAGCACAGACTATAAATTAAAGCGGGCAGGTTTTACCACGGCCGGTTCCCCTGACCGCCTCAACGTGGTCCGATCACTGCGCGCTGCCCATGCACGGCGGATAGCACTCTCTGGCAAAGACCGGAAAGTGATCAGAACACTGAAACGAGAGCTGCGGGAAATGGAAGTCAGCCCGGATGAAGTTGACCAGCTTCAAGCCCGCCGACTCCGTGAAGAGATCAATGTACTTAACAAGAAACTGAAGCGCCTGCCATTTATTGATGATTTTGACCTGCGTTTCAATAACATGGCCAAAGTACCCCAGCCTTCCAGCAAGGCCGTAATGTTCTGCCTGATGGATGTTTCCGGCTCCATGACCCGGGAAATAAAGGACATGGCCAAGCGCTTCTTCCTGCTGCTCTATCTGTTCCTGGAGAGAAACTATGAAGCGGTAGAAGTCGTCTTTATCCGGCACCACAGCGAAGCCCGTGAGTGTGATGAGCATGACTTTTTCTACGCCAGGGAAACCGGGGGAACGGTGGTATCCACAGCCTTGCGTCTGGCTGATGAAATCATCACTGACCGATACTCCCCCAACGAATGGAATATCTATATCGCCCAGGCCTCTGATGGCGATAACTGGGAAGCCGACTCCAGTAAATGTCACGATATTATTCTGGAAAAGTTGCTGCCGGTTTGTCAGTACTACTCCTATGTAGAGATCACCGATCGCCATCACCAGAACCTCTGGTATGAGTACAAGGCAATAGAGCAGGCACATCCGGGACATTTTGCCATGCAGCAGATCCGCAGCTATGCGGACATTTACCCAACCTTCCGCCGCTTATTTGAGAAAAAGGAGGGAAGTCATGTTGGAAGTTGAAGCACCGGTAAGAACACCGAAAAAAAGAAAAGAGCCGCTTTCCACCGGTTCCGACTGGACATTCGAGTTGCTGGAGGCCTATGACCGGGAGTTTGCCCGGCTGGCCGACAAGTTCAGGCTGGATACCTATCCCAACCAGATAGAGGTGATCAGCTCTGAACAGATGCTCGACGCCTATTCCTCTGTTGGTATGCCATTGATGTATAACCACTGGAGTTATGGCAAGACATTCCTCAGCAACCAGCAGAACTACCAGCAGGGAAGAATGGGGCTGGCCTATGAGATAGTGATCAACTCCAACCCCTGCATCGCCTATCTCATGGAAGAAAACACCATGCCGATGCAGGCGCTGGTGATTGCCCATGCCTGCTATGGTCATAACTCTTTCTTCAAGGGTAACTATCTGTTCCGGCAGTGGACCGATGCCAGTGCCATTATTGACTACCTGCTGTTTGCCAAAAGCTATCTGGCCAAATGTGAAGAAAAGTACGGCATCAGCGCCGTCGAGGACATTCTGGATGCCTGCCACGCCCTGATGAATCAGGGCGTTAATCGCTATGTTCGGGCAACACCTATGTCTGCGGAGCAGGAAAAGGCACTCTCACAGGAGCGGGAGGAGTATATTCAGCGCAACCTGAATGATCTCTGGCGAACCATCCCTGTCCGCGAGACTGAACAGCAGAAAAAAACCGTACGCTTCCCCAAGGATCCGGAAGAGAACCTGCTGTACTTCATTGAAAAGAATGCGCCGCTATTGGAAACCTGGCAGCGGGAAATTATCCGCATTGTGCGCAAGATTGCCCAATACTTCTACCCGCAAAGACAGACCCAGGTCATGAACGAGGGCTGGGCAACGTTCTGGCACTACCACCTGATGCATGAGATGTACGACGAAGGCCTGATTACCGAAGGCTTTATCATGGAGTTCCTGCACTCTCACTCCAGTGTCGTATTCCAGCCGGATTTTGATGACCCAAGATACAGTGGCATCAACCCCTACACCCTGGGCTTCAATATCTTCCGGGATATACGCCGGATCTGTGAGAATCCGACAGATGAAGACCGACAGTGGTTCCCGGACCTGGCCGACACTGACTGGCTGGATGCGGTGCACTTCGCCATGCAGAACTTCAAGGATGAAGGCTTCATTCTTCAGTACCTGTCGCCTAAGGTCATGCGGGATATGCGGCTGTTCAGCATCGACGACAATGAAATTAACCCTTACCTTGAGGTGGATGCCATCCATGATGACACAGGCTATCGTCAGCTGAGGGAAAACCTGGCCGCACAATACAACCTGGGGAACCGGGAGCCCAATATCCAGGTCTACAACGTCGATGTCCGTGGTGACCGTTCACTGACCCTTCGTCATTACATGCACAAAGGGAGGCCCCTTGATAAGAACAGCACCAGTGAAATCATCAAACACCTTCACCGCCTGTGGGGCTTTGATGTAAAACTGGAGTGTGTGGACGAAGAAAATATTGTTCAATATGAACATAGACTGCCTAAAGAGAAGCAATCTTCAGAGGCTGTCTGAGAATAACGCCCGCCCGGGCGACACTGTATCAAGGATGGCAGAAATTTAAGGATAAAAATTCCATTTTGTTCGGTGAATAGTGGGTTTATTCACCGGACAAACCGGAATTCTTAATTCCAATGGTTCTATGCTGGCCAGTTCTGCGTTGATCATCCGCCTGCTGATCTCCCTTCAATCGCTCAATGTAAGCATTCAAATGCGCTAAATGACTGCAAGCACCTCCAAAAAAATTTCACCAACCAATGGAACCAAACCAGTGAATGAAAGTCAGAGTTAATGAATTTAAGAGATATCTCTACCTGTTTTACAAATCTTCCAGGCAGATGTGTAAAGATGGATAATTTAGTAGCAAATATGCCGTCAAGGGCGATAGCTGGTTCACGTAAGCCATCACCCAGTCAGGGAGATGATAACTCGTTTCCAAAGCCAGTCGCTGCAAAGAGTACAGTAGCCATACAGGAACAGGAAAGTGGTGCCCTGGCTGCTGCTGCGATGCCGAAACAGACGTCTGATTTTAAAATAACGAAAGTAGATAATATAACAAAGTCTGATTGCACCAGTTTTAAAAACAGGTGCTTCAGGAATCTGCTTCCAGTAATCGATCAGAAAACACTGTTAGAGATCATCAGTGAGTTTAGTGACGATGACCTTAAATTTATTCTGACGCTTGGGCGTTATCAAGACAACAACGAGCACTATTTTAATCAGCTCAAACGGTTCGACTTACCCGATGAATATCATACCAGAGGCCATGAAGAGGGACTCAAAAGATTTAATGCGATGCATAACGCAGAGAGCCCTAAGTTATTTGCCTTGTTCAGAGATACATTGTTGGCAGAGGCTAGAGGTAGCAGCCGATTGGAAGATGAATTTGGATTGTACTTTACCCCGTCGTCCGTCTGGTTGAATCCTGTGGCAGAGAAACTGCGATCATTGAACTGCAAGAGAGGTATCGAAGTGATGGGGGGTAAGGGGTATCTCTCTTACTTTCTGAAAAAGTATGGTTTCAGGATGGTGGTAAGTGACAACCACAGCAATTATCAACACCCGGCTGCTGCTTCACCACCGATAGTTGTCCGGAATGAAAACTCACTCGATACAGTGGTGAAATATCAGCATAGATCCGATTTTCTGGTAATCAGCTGGCCCCCCCTACCGACATATTTGCCAAGGCTTGAAGAATATTTTTCACAAGAACATCTCGATGATTATCAAATACTCAAAGCCTGGGGCATAACCAAGCCTGTACTGTTTATCGGCGAAAGGCCAACGCACACCAACAATGCTACAGGGAGTGCAATTTTTCACGAACACCTGCAAATGTATTTTAATGCCTGCAAAATTCCTGAGTACCAGGGACGATCTATCGGCTCTCTTGACGAAGCAATTATCTTCGTACCCAATGGGAAGAAAATGACCACCGTAGAAGATCTTCAACCAATGATGGAAGAGGCATGTAAGCAGCAATAAGATGTTTAATCCATTCCACTGTGATTTCTTTCACCTTGATCTCCGTTCATCCTGAGCGGAGTCGAAGGGTGCCAGGCACAATGCATAAACTTGGAGTTCACGCTTTTGAAACTTCGTCAAGCTCAGCACTCAGAACGAACTGAGTTTGAAACCTCACAAATACGAGAGTTTTTTGATACTACAGGTCATGTTTCTGGCTTTTGAAAGTTCTGTCAATTCTTGAGCATTCAGACGGGTCATTTGAACTATTTCCTGTTTTATTAGTCCAAATTCAGAAAGTAACTAAATCTCAAATTTATATGTTTCAAAGCTTGCAAAGAATCTTGAGTATACCGCCCATGGAATCCTCGATCACATTGTTCAGTTCGCTTTTTGAATATATAACCTCATGCTTTTCTGACTACTGCCATACCGGTTTGACGACAGAAGTGCATAAGTTTTCCAGCCTTCACAGGAAACAGAAATGAATTACATATCTCCAACCAGTACTCTACTTCCAGCCGCCGATGTTCCGCCGTCAAAAGAGTCTGAGCCACTCGCCCGGACTTTTGCGGGTCTCAGGGAGGTTAAACCCAGTGATATTGACAATGAACATTCGGAATGCCAGCCAGAAATCGCAGGTTATTCTCTTCAGAAAAGAACCGTTGCCATGTTTTTTGGGGATCGTTTCACACGGCTCAAGGCGATTGCTGACTCTCCTATCATGGAATTCGCCTTATTAGCTGATACTTATTTCAGCTTACTCGAGCTGATTGAGTCAGGTTGTTTGCACCCAGTGCACGACAGTACATTTAAAACCAGAAATGAGATACAAATACCCGACACTAGTTCACTTTCAATATCAGGCGAAAATAATTCCGAGGCTAGCAGTTCTGCAAAAATGATTAATCATTACTATAGTACACTTGCAACTACCACCCTGCGGGATGAGGTCCTGAAAAGCGCTACTGAAGTACTTTCCTATCCCCCTGACCAAAACTGGTCAAAGCGTGATGCACACCTAATGACTGGCATAGCACTCACTTCACTGGGACATCTCCATCATCTTCACCCAAATTTCCCCAGCGACAGCGAAACAATCGAACAAAAAATCTCCGAGCTGAACCAATACGTTTCCAGGCTGAAAGCAGCGTATGAATTGGATGACCAAGAAAATACGAACGTTATTTTTGATTGGCCATGAAATCTTCGATCACATCGGTCAGTCCGCGGTTAAAGATATAACCTGACGCTGTTCTGACTGCCACCAGCCCCCATGAAGTCTGAGAGAGCAGGAGAGCATAAAGCTTCACCTCGACAGCATCCCAAGCCTTAACTCAGTCAAAGAGGAAAGCAGGAATGATTAACCTACCGCAAACCAGTACTACCGCTCTTGCAGAATATGTTCCACCATCAAGGGATGAACAAGTCGGCCAGGCTGGTGACAAAGAGGTTAAACCCAGTACTATTGGTAATGAATGTTCTAAATGCCCGTCAGAAAGCACAGGCCCTTCCCTTCAGGAAAGAGCCGTCGCTTTGCCTGTTGGGAATCAGGACACGCAATCTGGCAAGAAGGAAAATGTTGCCTATCCGTTGGCGCTTCCCTGGCTTGCAAGTGATACTGATCAGCTCTTGAACAATCTGGAGGAGGTGATGCAAGCAGCTAATAACCTGCTTTCCACCCCCATCGACCAGAACTTGTCAGAATTCAATGCATTATCGATGAGAGGCAGAGCATGCTTGATAATGGGAGATCTCGAGATGATAAACAACACATTCTCTACTCTCTCCGGATCCGCCAGCCATAACAAAAGCGAAACAATTGATCAAAAAATCTCCGAGCTGCAACAATTCGATAAAAAGCTGGAATTCAGTACACAAATAGTTTGACTTAAGTACATGGATAAATGCCTCGTTCCCACGCCCCCAGTGGGAATGCATAACGGAACCCGTTGTAATCTCTAATCGTTCATACCCTTTATCCCTGTCAGGTGATTTCTCGAGCTCGATCCACTACAGATGATTATTTTGTCACATGAAAGTCATATCTGCATCTCGATGCGGTTCTTGTCTGGATATTTTGTACCGGGAGGTGGTAAATGCTGCACTGTCCTCATTAAATAAGGCTTTCCTTTCAAGAACCTCTTCGACTCATAAAGTCCTGTGTAACATAAGAAGTTCCCAGCTCTCCAGCCTGTGTAACATGAGAAGTTCCCAGCTCTCCATCTTGTTGTAGCAGCAGTTTGTTGACTATCACTGACTGAAGTAGTCATCAAAGCTTCAGCTTTGTCCGGGTTTTCGTTAGTTAATGATTTAATATCATTGCAAACCCCAAAACACTTTTTTACTTCGCCCAACTGGTTACTCTGATTTCGACACTCCGTTATCTGACCATCCCCCCACTGCCCCCCCAACAATTGTTCCATGTGACCACTCAAATACGCTAACTTTGTTTCGGTCTGAGGCGAAAGGGCATCATAAGAGGACGGTGAAGCTACCGGCGTTGCCGCTGGATCAGCCGTCGCAAAAGACGATGACGGCAGTGTAGCAAACTGATAAGCCGAATCGGGTTGACCGACAGGGAGCCCACTGAATCCTGGCCAGCTATCGTCTTCTGGCACAATATTATTGCCATCACCTGCCTGGAATGCCTCTTTAGTCCCGGTGAACGCCTCTTCGGCAAAATGGCCGTTGACTTCATCAAGCAACTGGTGCACTCCTGACTGGAGCCTGAGGATCAAGCCAGTAACGTTCTTGACCTTTTGCTCCTGGCTGCATCCCTGGCTGTCATCCACCGGTAAAGCGCAGGCACCAGAATCTTTTTCCAGGTTACTCAAGCCAAAGGATTTCGTACCTTGCTGGTGCTCCGCCCTTGTGTACATTCGCTCTGCGATACTCTCAACCGCCTCATGGTCCTTGCCCCGCAGGAAACTGTCAATATCGCTTAAACTGATCACCCAGCGATCAAATTTTACCGGGGCGGCGCTGGCGCTTTCTCCCTATTGATCGCCATGAAATTGAGGCTGGGTCACAGTTGTGCTTTGGGCAGAAATCGATGGCATATTCATAGCCAGTTATGCCCTAGACTCTATGGTTCAACATTAGAGTTCAGAGTTTTGCCACAAGATAAAGTTCAAACATTGGGTTAGACGGTTTAATTATTTACAAACGGTGGTGACAGCCGCTCTTTAAACGACATTTATTATGTAATAAATAACTCCCGTATCTTCTCCAATAGCAAATTCACAGCCTTATCATGCCGGTTTATGGCAGCGATTCTGAGTGGGGTTATCGCCATCAGGGTTCCATCCTCTTCTTTAACCTCGCAAGCAGAGTACAGTACTTCCCTGGCTTCTTTGCGCTTTCCATCAGCCAGGAGCGTAGTCACGGCATCCAACAACAGCTTCATTATCTCGATATTTCCCTCTCTGGCTGCAATATACAACGGTGTTGCGCCATCTTCTTTCCGGGGTTTCTTTAGTGTCGCCATAATGGCAGCCCCCCTTTGCTCTCTCGGTAACGCTGTCAACGCTTGCATTAACTGCTTCACGCTTTGGTTATGCCCGCCCAGAACAGCACTCAAGAGCGGGAAGGCCTTAATCAGCTGATCCACGATGACCCAGTGGAAGTTATCAACAGCTGCGGTCAGTTGCGTCCTTTTGAATGTGACGACCGCACCTATCATTGCTTCGAAAGCAACAATTTGTTGTTCTGATTCCTGGTAGTTATTCGCAGTACTCAGGAATTGCTCCACAACCTTCTGTTGACCACTTTGAGCAGCGACGTGTAGCGCTGTTTCCCCGTCTTTTTTGGAGAGAGTCATTACCATCGAGACTGCCTGACAACGTTCAGATTCAGGCCAGGTCTCCAGAATTTTCAGCATCCGGGCGACAATGGTTGTTTGCCCGTTCCGGGCAGCACTCAAGATGGGGAAAGCCTTCAGAAGATCTGCTACCTGCTCCTGCCCTTTGCTGGCCACACAGGTATAGGAAAACGCGGTTTCAACGTCCTCAGCCAACAACTGGGTAACGATCTTATAGTGGCCAAGATGAGCAGCTATATAAAGCGGTGTTCTGCCGAAACTGTCTGCCGCACTCAGCACCGCCTTGGTAGCCTCCGGCTTTTTCTCCTTCGATAGACCATTCAGGGCATTCAGGAACAAGGCTACCACTTCTTCGTGCCCGGCTTGTGCAGCCCGGCAGAGCAGAGTTCTACCGTCCCGGTCCGACACATTCAGCACCAGCATGATGGTCTCAGACTTTGCGGGTTCCTTCAGTGTATTCAGGTTTTTTAGTATCTCCTCCAGAACCTTGGTTTGCCCCTCCCGGGCAGCGTGGAGAAGTGTGATTTTCATATTCTTGCTGGTAATTAACAGCCGCAGGCACGCCTCATGGCCGCTTTTGGCTGCGTAATGCAGGGGCGCAAAGCCATCATTATTCTTTTCATTGACCAGAACGCCAGCAAAGGGCAGTAACGCCTTAACGCACTCAATGTTGCCCTCTTTCGCAGCCTGGCTCAGACAAGAAAGCGGTGGTGCAGTATATACTGCTGCGGGTTCCATCGTATCAACAGGCAATGCCGGTTGTGCCAAAACCTCAGAAGTCTTATTCGATGCACCTGGTTGAGCTGCCGGAAGCTTGCTTGAACCCGGTTGCTCAAAGGCCTCTGTAATGATGGAATCAAGCCTTGCTGTTTGTGCCGGTTTTTTCAGAGCATCCCGCAGCAAAACCGCGACTGCCTGGTGGTTTTGTTGCCTGGCAAACTGGAGCGGGGTCTGCCCGCCATCGTCAGTGGCGCTCAGAAGCCTTTGAACGGCTGCCGGCCTTTCGGTTTCCGGCAGTCTATCCACAGCTTTCAGCAACTGCTCCACCACCTTGATATGACCTCCCAAGGCAGCCAGGTGAAGCGGAGTTCTCCCCGATCGGTCAGCCGTATTGATAACGGCCATGATGGAACCACCACCGGGCCTTTTTCCCTCAGGCAGTCTATCCAGAGCAGTCAGCATCGGCTCCACGGCTTTCTCATGCCCTTCCTGGGCAGCGACACCGAGGGGGTATAGGTATACCCGATCCTTGTCCGTTATATCTGATGGTGCTGCCCGGTAAGCCAACGCAGGTTCTGCCGCCAGAAAATCCTGTAACAAGTCAATCTGGTTGTTGCGACAGGCAGCCAGTATCGGGGCTTCATTCAGAGGCTTTGACTGGTCTACATATTTGTATTAATACTCAAGGATGAAAGTTATCGCTGGGTACTGATTATTACCACAAAGATAGCGCTGCATACCCTTTCGACTGAAGCTTTTTTCTTGACAAATGACGCCTACAGAGATGGTTTTTTTACTACGATAAAATAAGACATCGGACGCATGGAACCGAACTGGATTTTCAGCCCGGATTTTACTCTACCCACACAGTTAACCCGTTAGCAATTTTTGTACCACAAACTGATGCTCACACCGGAACCTCATCAAGAGCTGAATTCAGGATTGCATACAACCAGATCGTTTTTCCCGGTTCTCTTCCTGCTCATGTTGATAGATCTGTTTGTTCAGAACTTCGATCTGCGTAAGCATATGTTCAATATGCCTGTTAAGCATCAGATGCTCCTTTTCATAGGCTGGTATACCAACGAATTTTATGATCAGTACTTTTGCTGCTTCTGATGACTGAAGATAGAAATCCCTAAGCTCCATCATTTTACCCAAGTGTTGCTCTCTAAGGAGGTCTAAGTGGGAGCATTGCAGAAACTGTTCCTCCAGATATTTAGACTTGCGAACATATTCTTTCCAGTAATCACCAAACTCTTTTTCAAGAGGATCTATCTTATTCTTAACTTCACTGTTTGTAGCTGTTTGTTGACTATCACTGATATGACCCTTGTATGGTTGTAGTTTTTCTTTCAATTCATTGAATTGAGAACGAAGCTCTGCCAGCTCTAATTTAACTTGCTCAAACCGAGCCCCCATTGCTTCCAATACTCCTTTTTCCATATTTTCGCGTTCAATCGACTGTATAGCCTTGCTGTTCCCTATGTTGACGACCTCTTCCAGCTTATCCAAACGGTGATGAAAATCCTTTACCTGTAGCTCCTCAAATTGCTTCCTGACCTCCCTGAATTTTCCAGATAAATGTTTAAGCCCCAACGTTTCTAAACTGTTCAGCTCTCCCTTGATCCACTGCATCTGATTTCGACACTCTGTTATCTGACCATCCCCCCACTGATCCCCCATCAATCGTTCCATGTGAGCACTCAAATACGCTAACTTTGTTTCAGCCTCATGCGAAAGGGCATCATAAGAGGTCGTTGAAGCTACCGGCGTTGCCGCTGGATCAGCCGTCGCAAAAGACGATGAAGGCAGTGTAGCAGACTGATAAGCCGAATCTGGCTGACCGGCAGGGAGCCCACTGAAGCCCATTGAGCCATCGTCTTCTGCCACAATATTGCCATCATCTGCATGGGATGCCTCTTTAGTCCCGGTGAATGGCTCTTCGGCAAAATGGCCGTTGACTTCATCAAGCAACTGGTGCACTCCTGACTGGAGCCTGAGGATCAAGCCAGTAACGTTCTTGACCTTTTGCTCCTGGCTGCATCCCTGGCTGTCATCCACCGGTAGAGCGCAGGCACCAGAATCTTTTTCCGGGTTACTCAAATTGAAGGATTTCGTACCTTGCTGGTGCTCCGACCTTGTGCACATACGCTCTGCGATACGCTCAACCGCCTCATGGTCCTTGCCCCGCAGGAAACTGTCAATCTCGCTTAAACTGATCATCCAGCGATCAAACTTTACCGGGGCTGCGCTGGCGCTTTCTCTCTCTTGATCGCCATGGCATTGAGGCTGGAACACAGCTGTGCTTTTGGCAGAAATTGATGGCACATTCATAGCCAGTTATCCCCTAGACTCTATGGTTCAACATTAGAGTTAAGAGTTTTGCCACAAGATAAAGTTCAAACATTGGATTAGACCATTTAATTATTTCGTGACAATTTATCACCAAAGGCCATGGTTTTGATGTTAGATACGACGGCTGTTTTTTGTTTCCAGAGTCGTATGATTAATACAGAACTGGTGCCGTAATGCCACCCGGATTTTTCGTTTAATCGTTTCAGGCTCCGCGCCATTCAAAAGGATACGGCCTTCAAAGAAGATCTTTTTATCATCCAGCTGCCAGACGTGCATGCGCCCTACTCTTTTAACCCCCTCAATGCTTTCCAGGGCCGCCCTGATCTGTTCAATATCGATGCCGCCCGGAACCCCCTGCATAAGAATAATAATGCAGCGTCTCAACAGAATTGCGCCATTAAAGATCACGTAGACTGATATCCCGATGGTGGCTATCACATCAAAAATATAGAGCTGGTAGTTGATGATCAGCACACCCGCTACGATGACTACCAGGGAAGCAACCGCATCGGAAGCACTGTGAATAAAGACCGCATTGATATTGATATCGCTTCTGGCTCCAGCCTTGAAAGTCAGCAGCGATGTGGTGATGTTAACCAGAAGGGCAACACCGGCAACCGACAGCACAATCCAGCCATCAACTTCCCTGGGGTAAAAAAACTTACCTGTGGCCTCACAGATCAGATACCCCCCAACCACCAGTAAAAATACACTGTTTATTAAAGCCCCGAGAATATCTGCCCTTTTGTATCCGTAGGTCATGTGTTTATCTGCTGACTTGCAACCTATTCGCCTGGCAATGACAGCAACCAGAATTGCACCGGCATCACCCAGGTTATGCAGCGAGTCTGCGATCAGGGAGAGGCTTCCGGCAACGCTTCCCCCAACGACCTGAACACCACTCAGGAAAAGCTTGATAAGCAGGGCAAGGATCAGCTTTCCATCACCAACGGAATCATAATCATTATGCTGGTCCATGGAGGTTTACTCACCATATCCAGAGGCTTTAATTGTAGCCTTTTGTGCTGATACAGCTGAAAATAACCACAGCCTCCTCTCTATAAAAAGTCACCTGTCGTACCTTATTGACCAGCGTGTGCGAGCACAGACGTTGCTCCATGCACAACACCCCACCAATAAAAAACTGAAAAAGCCCGATATATCAGCAGATAAAGCCTGAACAGGGCTATTAAAAGCACAATTTATGATGTTATATTGTAAGTTCCCTTTTCTGGAAATCTGTGGTTCAGTTCCATTTATCGAGATGGATTTCAACATAGGTAAAGGGAACAAAGTGGCAAGGACGACACTTTTTATGAATAACCATAAAAAAATGCCAAAAAATAAAACAACAAGGGTTGCAGTTTCCCAGCAGTTCCTTCAATGTAATATTTAAGGATTCAAGCTGTATGGAAGCGACCAAGAAGGAAATGGAAGCTATGCTGGTAGGTACAGTCAAGTGGTTTAATAACCCCAAAGGGTATGGATTTATCCAGGCGCAGGAAGCGACAGAGAATCAGGATGTTCTCATTCATTACTCTGTCATTGATATGGACGGCTTTAAAACACTGAAAGCAGGCCAGGTTGTCAGCTTTGAGATTGGCCATGGTCCCAAAGGTCTTATCGCCACGAAAGTCGTACCCGACAACGGTAATGGCACTGAAAGCACTCAGAGTGCTACTCAGGAAGAGTCATTCCCGGTTTAAACTGGTGCCAGGCCACCCGAATACTCTTTTGCCAGATAGCCTTGTGTCACTCTCCACAGTGCTACACATTGTGGAGAAACACCTATTATGACAAAAGAATATTTGTTGCTATTATTTCCAGTCACTCTTTTATAAAAAGAATGTCTGGATGATCAGGACTGCTCTTTTCCGGTTACCCATGCCGGTTAAAAACCACAAGTGCACTTTCTGCATCGCCAATGATTAGTCATACAGGTCTTCTCGTTCTCCAATACGTTTTCATGGGGTGGCCATTGTTGACGCTTTTGAAAGAGCCACGTTTTTATCAATCATTGACTCATAAATTCAAGACAAGGTAGTGCAGTGCTGCTGGACAGTTTTTCCCTCGTTGTTTCAGGCTCTTTGGTAGTATTTATTGCAGCGATTGCCTGGTTTCTATGGCTGACTTTCAGCCCTTTCAAAGCCAAACCCAACACCCCTCTTTTCGACCAGGATAAGCGTGCTTTTTTCGGTCAGCTGGATATTGCCGTTCGCAGTCACTTAATGGTTTTGCCTTCTTTGCCCGTTGGTGACGTTCTTGCAGCTGGCAGGTTCAGCCGGACCGCCATGGCACTGAATATCAAAAAAAACCGTCGATTTGACTTTGTGCTCTATAACCGCAAAAAGATGGAAATCTGTTGTGTGATCAACCTGATCCCCTACAACACAAAGTCCAACTCAAAAGAGTTCAAGATATTACGCCAGCTCTGTGAAGCGGCAGAACTGCCGTTACTGGAATATGATATGAAGCCCTGGCGGGATGTTACCGAATTGCGACGTACCGTTCTCGCCACCTGCGGATTTACCGAGGAAGGAACACCTGATTACGAACTCCCGACCCCAAGAGAAGCTATTGCCGAAGTCGAGACCATCGTTGATCCGCAATGCCCCAAATGCCATAGCCCCATGCAACTGCGAACGCTTAAAAAAGGTCATCAGGCAGGCTTGGAGTGCTGGGTATGCAGCACCTACCCAAGCTGCAAAGGTGCCAGAATGGTTCACTCGTGATCAACAGAACTGGCTACCAGATGTAGCCAGTTCCTTGAATCCAGATCAGGAGCACTTAAGGATCACGGTGGCCAAAGGCGGCAATGTCAGAGAAAGACTGTATGGCAAATGATGCATCGGGATTTCCTCAGTTTCAAGCAGCTCGCCGACTGAAACACCGCTGCCGCCAAAGCAGGTATTATCGGTGTTCAAAATTTCACAATAGCGACCAACCTCTGGAACACCAACGCGATAGCTGTCACGAACAACCGGCGTCAGGTTACAGATAACCTGTACTGAGTTCCCTTCATTATCATAGCGACGAAACACCAGCACACTCTGGCTCCTGTCATCCCCGGTGGTCCAGGCAAAACCTTCTGCCTTGAGATCCTGCTCAAACATCGCAGGCTCTGAGCCATGCAGCTGGTTAAGGGTTTTAACCAGCTTCTGAACCCCCACACTGAAACCCTCTGGATTGTCCAGCAAGCCCCAGTCCAGCTCAGCATTCTGATTCCACTCGTTATGGGTGCCCAGTTCAGTGCCCATAAAGAGCAGCTTTTTACCGGGATGCGCATACATAAATGCCAGGTAAGCCCTCAGGTTGGCAAAACGCTGCCAATCATCACCAGGCATACGGGTCAGAATAGTGCCCTTCCCATGAACGACTTCATCGTGGGACAGGGGTAGAACAAAATTTTCACTCCAGGCATAAACCGTACTGAACGTCATCTGCCCATGATGGTGCTGGCGATAGACAGGATCGAGTTTCATATACTCAAGCGTGTCATTCATCCATCCCATGTTCCATTTGAAGTCAAACCCAAGCCCACCGTCTGCAACCGCTTTGGAAACACCTGGCCAGCTGGTTGATTCCTCCGCAATAGTCATCACATCCGGGAATGCAGCGTGTACCTTCTCATTAAACTTCTTCAGGAAAGCCACGGCTTCAAGATTCTCATTACCACCATGAATATTGACCTCCCACTCACCTTGACCTCGTGAGTAATCCAGGTAGAGCATGGAGGCAACCGCGTCGACACGAAGGCCATCAATATGAAATTCATCCAGCCAGTAAAGGGCATTACTGATCAGAAAGTCCTGAACCCAGGGCTTGCCAAAATCATAAATACAGGTTTGCCAGTCAGGGTGCCAGCCACGACGAGGATCCGGATGCTCATAAAGTGAAGAGCCGTCAAACCTGGCCAGCCCATGCTCATCATTGGGAAAGTGCGCAGGCACCCAATCCAGAATGACACCAAGACCTTTCTGGTGACACTGATCAACAAAATAGCGGAAATCATCCGGCGAACCATAACGGCTACTGGACGCATAAAGACCAACCGGCTGATAACCCCAGGAATCAAACAGCGGATGCTCCGACACAGGCAGCAACTCAACATGCGTAAAGCCCATATCCATCACATAGGGAATCAGCTCATCGGCCAGTTCACGAAAGTTCAGGAAGTCACCGTTCTCTTTTCTTTTCCATGAGCCCGCATGGACTTCGTAGATAGAGAAGGGCTGCTCTTTATCTGCCTTGTCTTTTCTTTTACCCATCCACAGCTGGTCTTGCCAGGCATAGCTATCGACGCCCTGTACGACAGAAGCCAGTCCGGGCCACTGCTCAATATGGCGGGCGAACGGATCGGTTTTCTGTGGCAGCGAATTGCCGTGATAATCACGGATAGCGTATTTATACTGATCGCCAGCCTGAACGCCGGGCACAAACAGTCGCCAGATGCCATCATCCGCACTGGCCATTGGATGGAGCCGGTCATCCCAGCCATTAAAGCTTCCCACAATACTCACTGACCGGGCATAAGGCGCGTAAACCTTAAACAACACACCCTGTATATTCAGTTTGCTGTTGATCTTATGGGAGACCACCTGTGCCCCGAGGTGTCGATAAAGGCCATCCGACTCAATATCTGACTGGGCAAGAATATATTCCCCAAAACAGTATGGGTCATAAACCACAAAGCGGTGGCCATTTGCCCAATGGATCGCCAACTGATAAAGAAACGGCTTTTTTCTTCTGGACAGATGCAGCTCAAAGACACCAGCCTCATTGCGGCTCATTTCGCCAAGCAGCTTGCCGGTGTGGTGATCAAACACCTCGACCATGGTTGCATCCGGACGCCATACGCGAATGACCAGACCTTTTCCTTGCGGATGAGGATGCAACCCCAGCTGATCAAAAGGAGTTGCACACTGACTGTTAGCCAGATCCGCCACCACAGGCTTTATGGCAGCCTTTGGCGTTGATGATGTTTTGGAAGATACAGCGATATTCATAGTGTTGCTTTATTTCAGTGCAAAAATTGCCTGTCGACAAAACCAGACGGACTCCCGGGAAGACAGGGAAAACTTGTGTCTGGAAGACTGAGCACCTCAGCCTTCCGCCTTTCCTTCAAGATAAGCCACTCCGGGGCTTGTCGCTAGGAGGCTGACCGAGAATAGCGCCCATCTAGGCGACCCCGTAGCGAGGATGGCAGAAAATTGAGGATAAAAATTCGGTTTTGTGAGGTGAATAGCGGGGCTATTTGCCGAACAAAAGCGAATTTTTAGACCAATTTGCTGCCACCGTACGACTGCATGGATGCAGGAGCTAGAGCAACGCAGGAGCAGTTGCCGTGTAGGGCAGTCTATTTTCGGTCAGCCTCCTAGCCAACTGCAGCCCGATAAACCTCAAGGTAATCCAGGGCAGACTGCTCCCAGGTAAATGACTCATTCATGGCATTAACCACCAATCGACTCATCAGTTGCCCATCCTGATAAACGACATTGGTCTGATTAAGACAATGCAACAGGGCATCACTGTCAGCCGAATCAAACATAAACCCGGTTGCCTCCCCGCCAGCTGAATTATAGCCTTTAACGGTGTCCACCAGCCCACCAACCGCCCGAACAATGGGCAGGGTACCGTACTTCATGCTGTACATCTGGTTAAGGCCGCAGGGCTCAAACAATGAAGGCATCAGGAAGAAATCAGAGCCTGCTTCAATCAGATGCGCCAGACGGTTGTCATAAGCCTTAACAAAGCGACACTTGTCGGGGAAGGCACTGACCAACCGGCTCAGCTCAGCGGCAATAGTCCGCTCACCTGCCCCCTGGAGTACAACCTGAACATCATCCTGCAAAAACTGCCACAGGGCTGGTATCAGATAAGCAAAACCTTTCTGCCCGGCAAGGCGACTGACCAGCCCATACAGAGGTTTATCGGTGCTCACCGGTAACTGCAGTTGTTCCTGCAAAGCCTGCTTACAGACCGCCTTGCCAGAAAGATCATGCAGGGAGTAATTGGCTGGCAGCAAAGCGTCTGTTCCAGGGTTCCACTGTTGATAATCACAGCCATTAAGAATACCGGAAAAATCCTGCTTTCTTCGCCCGATGATATAGGCAAGGCCATGAGATCCAAGATCTGTCTGCAGCTCTTCAGCATACCTTGGACTCACGGTAGTGATTTTATCAGCAAAGGCAATACCGCCCTTGAGCAGATTAATATGCCCATGGTCTTCAAAGAAATCCGGGGTATACCAGTGGTGATCGATCCCCAACACGTCCAGTAAAGCACGGTCAGTATGCTGTTGATAGGCACCATTGTGAATGGTCAGGACAGTCCGTGTATCAGCAAAGAAAGCATTGCCAGACTCATGGGTTTTCAGGTAGTAAGGCAGAAGTGCTGACTGCCAGTCATGGCCATGAATAATATCCGGCTTAAAGCTTAAAATCCGGCAGACCTGAAGTGCCGCTTTACAAAAAAAAGCAAATCGCTCAGTGTTATCACCAAAACCTTCACCCTCATGGGTGTAGAGACCACTGCGGTCAAAGTAATGGTTATGCTCAATCAGGTAAACAGGGACACCTTCAAACGTTCCCTGTCTTATGGCAAAACCCATTTTTCCCTGTGAGCCGAGACAAACTTCTCCAGCTCCGGCAACATCCGTTGTCAACGCTTCCAGAGCCTGACGGTAGGCGGGCATAATCACCCGGACATCATTTCCGAGCTTGCGCATCCAGGGCCCGAGAGCGCCGGCCACATCGGCCAGCCCTCCGGTTTTGACAATACCTGCCAGCTCTGATACCGCAAAAAGTATGTTTAAATCAGAACCCAACTTTTGCTCCTCTGGGAATAACCACCAGACCAGAATCAGTGACCTTGAAGCGTTTAAGATCCTCTTCACGATCAACACCGATGCGGGTTCCCGGTGCAATTTCTACACGCTTATCCACAATAACCCGGTTCAATACGACATCTTCACCGATGGTGACATTGGGAAGAATAACCGATTCAGATATGTGAGTATTGTCGCCAATTTTGACGTTGTAACCCACCACACTGCGATGCATATAAATGTCATAGAATACGCAACCCACACCCACCATGGAGTTGTTGATCTGACCTTTACGCTCTTCACGATCAAAAGCAATCAGGGCCGGTGGATAGGGTGGAATATAGGTACGAATCGGCCAGCCCTGATTATGCAGGTCGATGGGCGGTTCACTGGTCAGCAGATCCATATTCGCTTCCCAGAATGAATCAATGGTACCTACATCGCGCCAGTAGCCGTTATTTTTGCCCCCAGGAACTGTATTTCCGGAGAAGTCATACACCATGACTTTTGCCCGTGGGTAAAGGGATGGAATGATGTTTTTGCCAAAATCGTGGTCAGACCCTTCATTGGCGTGATCATCCAGCAGCTCTTGCACCAGACACTCTTTGGTGAATACATAATTCCCCATTGAAGCCAGCACAAAGTCCGGATTGCCGGGAATGGTCTTCACATCATCCTTTGGCTTTTCGGCAAAACCGATCATACGACCATCTTCATCAACCTCGATTATACCGAAGTGATGGGCCTGATTAACCGGTACGGGAATCGCCGCAACGGTCAAGTCAGCACTGTGTTGCTGGTGATACTGAACCATATCCCGCACATCCATGGTGTAGATATGATCACCACCAAAGACACAAACCAGATCGGGGTTGTGCGACTCAATGTGATTCAGGTTTTGATACACCGCATCCGCGGTGCCCTGATACCAGTCACTGCCGGTATTCATCTGGGCTGGCAGCGTATCAATAAACTTATCCGCCAGACCGGCAATACGCCAGCAACGTTGCAGGTGTTTGCTCAGTGAGTGCGACTTGAACTGAGTAATCAGATAAATCTTGTGAAGATCGGAATTCACAAAATTACTCAGCACAAAGTCGATGATTCGATATTGTCCGCCAAAAGGAACCGCTGGCTTTGCTCTTATGCTCGTGAGTGGAGCAAGCCTGGACCCTACCCCTCCGGCCAGGATCATGGAAAGGACTGAAGCCATGGTCGATTTTCCTGTTTTATGCATTACGATCTGAAAGTATTAAGGTCAATCCCTGACCCATTCCGGGCCATTGCAAGCAATACCCCGAAAGAATCCCCCTCCTGCCGAAAGCCAGCCCCCCCCTATTGCCAGCCTCAGACAAAGCATTCTGATGTCAGGCTCATTCAGCTCACCTCAAACACCATTTGCCTTAAAGACTTCGGCGATAATCTCCTGAGCTTCACTCTGCAGATGGGAAAGGTGCTCTTTCCCTTCAAAGCTTTCAGCATAAATCTTATAAACGGCTTCGGTTCCGGAAGGTCTGGCTGCAAACCAGCCCCGCTCGGTAACCACTTTCAGACCGCTAATGGCGGCACCATTGCCAGGTGCGTGGGTTAAACGGGCAATGATAGGATCACCCGCCAGTTTTTCTGCTTTAACCTGTTCTGGACTCAATGCAGCAAGCACTTTCTTCTGGGCATCATTGGCTACAGCATCGAGCCGCTGATAAACCGGAGCACCGTATTTCCGGGTAAGCTCCTGATAATGTTCGCCAGGGTCACGCCCGGTAACGGCGGTAATTTCTGCCGCCAGCAGCGCCATGATGAAACCATCCTTATCGGTACACCAGGTATTACTATCCCGGCGCAGGAAACAGGCTCCGGCACTCTCTTCGCCGCCAAATGCCATAGTGCCTGCTGAGAGACCATCAACAAACCACTTAAACCCGACCGGAACTTCAGTCACGGTACGACCCAGACCATTGGCGACACGATCAATCATGGCACTGGAAACCAGCGTCTTACCGATAGTCGCCTCTGGTGACCATTGCGGACGGTGGGTATAGAGATACTGGATGGCGACAGCCAGATAGTGGTTTGGATTCAGCAATCCATGACCACGGGTCACAATACCGTGGCGATCAAAGTCCGGGTCATTCCCGAAAGCAATAGCAAAGTCATCTTTGAGGTTGATCAGTCCGGCCATGGCGGAGGAGGATGAACAGTCCATACGGATCCGGCCATCCTTATCAAGGTGCATAAACGAAAAGGTCGGATCAATTTTCTTGCTGACCAGCGTCAGATCAAGACCATAACGATCCGCAACAGGTGCCCAATAGTGCAAACCTGAACCGCCCAGAGGATCAACACCAATGCTCAGTTTAGCGTTGGCAATGGCCGCCATATCCAGCACATTTTCCAGGTCATTCACATAAGGCCTAACGAAGTCATACTTGTGAACCTTGCCGGATCTTAGCGCCTGTTCAAAAGAGATTCTTTTAACGCCAGACAGGTTTTCACCGATCAGCTCATTGGCCCGTTTTTCCACCCAGCCGGTAATATCACTACCTGCCGGGCCACCATGGGGCGGGTTATATTTAAAACCGCCATCTTCCGGTGGATTGTGGGAAGGGGTGATGACCACCCCGTCCGCCAGCTTGCTGTGACAGCGATTATAGGAAACGATGGCATGGGAGATAACAGGCGTTGGCGTATAGCCACGCTCCTGATCGATCATGACATCCAGGCCATTGGCAACAAACACTTCCACAGCACTGATTAACGCCGGCTCAGAAAGCGCATGGGTATCCATGCCAACAAAAACAGGGCCTTCTATTCCCTGCGCACGACGATATTCACAGATTGCCTGACTGATCGCCAGAATATGGGCTTCATTGAACGAACCATTGGCAGACGTGCCACGATGACCCGATGTGCCAAAAGCGACACGCTGACTGCTTTCTGCCTGATCGGGCCGTATCGTGTAATAGTCACTGACCAGCCGGGGAATATTAACCAGAAGATCATCGGTTGCGGGTTGGCCTGCGAGGGGGTGCATGGCGGTTCCTCATTAGTAAAAATGGCAGAGAATGCCCTGGCTGGCCGACAGCAAATACAACCAATATTTGCTAACCATGAAAATACAAGGCAACTGCCTTATTTACTTTCAGAAGCTAACAGAGAAAACCGCCCGCCAACACAAAAATAAAGTAGAGCATCAGTCTGTGAGTAAGTGATTATGCTCACGATACCGACTATTCTACAGGGATGCATTGCCGTTAATCACTAACTTACCCCAACCCCGTTATTATGAAATAATGAAAGGTTTTCAGACCAATTCTTTCACCACCACAACACTGTGCCCCGGCACCTCGTACCACCCCTGATTCAAAATCACCTCTTCCCGGAAAGCTTCTCCATTATCCAGATCCGTGGATAAAACTCTTTGCCAGCGAACGGCATTGCCAGTATCAGGCAAGTTAAAGCGCCGGGTTTCAGCCTCATTATTGACCAATAGCACCAGGCTGGACTGGCTATCCACAGGGCAGCGATAGCGCATCTCCAGTGCACGACCACGCTCATCAGGCAGCATTGCTGCGGTCAGAGGTACGCCTTCAGTATTAAACCATTCAAGCTCAGCGCTGTGCCACTGCCTGTCATCTGTCTGATAACGAATGCCCAGCAATGGCTCTGACTTGCGTAGATGAATAAGCATTGAGGTGAACTGTTGCAGCTCGGCACCATCAGGGTTCTCATCACTATTGCCGTTTCCAGCCAACCACGACCAGTCAACCCAGCCAATGGGATTATCCTGACAGTAAACATTATTATTGCCATGCTGACTGTTACCAAACTCATCACCCGCCATCAGCATAGGGATACTGCGGGAAAACATCAGCGTCGCCAGCAGGTTTTTTCGTACACGCAGCCGCAGCTGTTGAATAGCAGGGTCACTGGACGCCCCTTCAACGCCATAATTCCAGGAGAGATTATGTTGGTCACCGTCCCGGTTACCCTCACCATTAGCGAGGTTGTGCCGGTGCTCAAACGACACCAGGTCGCGCAGGGTAAAACCATCATGACTGCAGATATAGTTAACACTTCCAGCCGGTCTGCCTGGCCCGAAAATATCTCTGGAGCCGGTCAGACGCCAGGCGATATCCACCACCTGGTCTTTGTCACCACGCCAGAATGATCGTATACCACCGCGATAACGGTCATTCCACTCATGCCAGTCCCTTGGGAAACCTCTCAGGCGATAACCTTCAGGCCCCAGGTCCCAGGGTTCTGCAATCATCTGCCGGGTCGAAAGAATCGGATCCTGAAATACGGCCTGAAAGAATGCGCTGTGAGCATCAAACTTCCGATGTCGTCTGGCCATGGTCGGTGCCAGATCAAAACGGAAACCATCGATCTGATAGTGCTCAGCCCAATACCTGAGGCTATCCATCACCAGCTTGATGGTTTGTGGGCTGTCAAAATTCAACGTATTCCCACAACCACTGTAGTTGGTAGACACCAGATGACCACCATGGTGATCCAGCAAATAGTAATCTTTCTCAGCCAACCCTCGCAGGCTCAGGCATGGACCATCCGATCCCGCTTCACAGGTATGGTTGTAAACAACATCCATCACTACCCGGATACCGGCACGATGCAATTCACGAACCATTGTCTTCAGTTCATCCACCGGATCATCCATAGCATAGGACGGCTCAGGTGCCATAAAGCAGAGCGGGTTATAGCCCCAGTAGTTTTTCAGCCCCAGCTTCCGCAATCTTGGCTCACTGAGAAAACTGGTCACCGGCAACAGCTCAACCGTATTGATGCCCAGCCCCTTCAGATAATCAATAACGACAGGATGACACATCCCCAGATAAGTCCCCCGCAGAGCTTCGGGAATATTGGGGTGCTGACGGGTAAAGCCCCTGACATGGCTCTCATAAATAATACTGTCTTCATAGGGGAGTTCAGGCCTGGTAACAGATTGCCAGTCAAACTGATCGGTCCGAACTACCGATTTGGGCAGCAAATGGCCGTTGTCCTGATCATTGAACGACCACTGACTTCTTTCCTTGCCGGAGTAATCATAGACGGCAGGCTGCCAGTTAATCCCCCCTTTAACTTCACGGGCATAAGGATCCAGCAGCAGTTGATGAATATTGAAGCGCAACCCCTCATCAGGTGCCCAGCGGCCATCGGCGCGATAGCCATAGACCTGACCTTCCTGCACCCCTTTAACCAATACATGCCAGATGCCCTTTTCAGGGCCATACATGGGAATGCGCTGCTCCACCCCGGCGCTGTCAAACAGACACAGCATCATGGCTGACGCTTCTGGTGCATACACCGCAAAGTTCACCCCCACCGCTGAGTCAGGAAACTCCGGGTGCAGCTGCTGATTCAGAAAGTTAGCCCCCAGATGGTGACAACTTCCCGGGCCAAGTGATTCTAAGGTTATTTGTGGCTGATTCATGTATCCGAGACACCAACTTATTGGAATGGGTTGAATTTTAATTTGATTCACCAGCAATAACTACTGCTGTTGAAAATACCCCGACAGCTAAGGAATTGTCTTTTAATAAGTTCCCGATTTCCGTTCACCCTGAGCTTGTCGAAGGGTCGTGCCACCGAACTTCGACAAGCTCAGTCCGAACGGAGTCAGGCAATGAAAATAGGGAAGTTATTTCCAGACAACTCCTAAATAGCTTCCAGCGCTTCCGATAATTTTTTCACGGCAATCACTGTCAAACCGGGAATCGGTTTTCTGGGCTGATTGGCGGCAGGAACAATAGCACGGCTGAAGCCATGCTTGGCAGCCTCAACCAGACGCTCCTGACCATTGGCCACCGGACGGATTTCCCCGGCCAGCCCCACCTCACCAAAGGCCACCAGGTCCTGAGGCAGCGGTGTATCCCGCAGGCTGGAAACCACAGTCAGCAGGCTGGCCAGGTCAGCGCTGGTTTCTGTGATCTTTACGCCACCCACTACGTTAAGAAACACATCCTGGTCACTGGTGAAAATGCCACCGTGCCGGGTAAGAATGGCCAGCAGCATGGCCAGACGGTTTTGCTCCACGCCGACAGTTACACGACGAGGGTTTCCCAGTTGGGATTCCACCACAAGCCCCTGTATCTCAACCAGCAGAGGCCGGGTACCTTCCCACAATACAGAAATAATGCTGCCCGAAGTCGCCTCCTGGGTGCGGGACAGGAAAATGGCCGATGGGTTTTTCACTTCCTTCATGCCGGTTTCGGTCATGGCAAAAATACCCAGCTCGTTCACCTGACCAAACCGGTTTTTGGTGGCCCGCATCATACGGAAGCGGGAATCATCGGTATTGCCCAGCATGATCTGGGTATCAATGATATGGGACAGAGTCATGGGGCCGGCCAGAGAGTTGTCTTTGGTGACGTGGCCGACAATCAGCAATACCGTACCACTCTGTTTGGCATAACGGGTCAGGAAAGCGGCAGACTCTTTGACCTGGCCAACACCACCGGGCACGGAGTCCACTCCGTTCATATACATCACCTGGATGGAGTCGATAACGATAATGCCGGGCTTTTCCTGCTCGGCCACCGCGACAATATTTTCTGCGGAGGTTTCCGCCAGCATTTTCAGGTTATTGGTGGGCAGTCCTAATCGCTGGGCCCGGGCAGCAATCTGCTGCAGTGACTCTTCGCCAGAGACATAAAGGGCATTCATGGACTGGGCAACGTGACAGAGCACCTGCAGCAGGATGGTACTTTTACCGGCCCCCGGGTGACCACCAATCAGCACCGCACTGCCTTTGACAAAACCGCCACCGAGCACCCGGTCAAACTCCGTCATGCCGCTGGAGAAGCGGGGTGCTTCTTCCACATCCACTTCGCTGAGGGTTTTCAGCTCAGAGAGAGCACCGGCAAAACCGGCTTTGTTACTGGCAGCAATGGAGGGAGAGGCGGCCGGTCCGAGATTGACTTCTTTATAAGTGTTCCAGGCTTTACAGTCCGGACACTGCCCCTGCCATTTGGCGGCCTCGCTGCCACACTCGGTACAAACGTATGCTTTTCGGGATTTTGCTTTTGCCATGAAGAGTCTTTGCGTAAATAGATTGAGTCTAACTGCTCAGTATGATCCGTAACAAACATTCCGTATAGAACCACAAAGACACGAAGGCAGCCTTTTTTGCTGGTTTACCGCAGCTCAGACAAGCTCAAATAAACCTTTGTGTCATTGTGGTTTCTTTTTTTTCAGTTACTACCAAATACAACAAAGTCAGACTAAATTAACGCTGACAGAACTTTGCACTAAAGGTGATTCATACAGCAGAATCATGCAGGGTTTATGATGTATAAGCCACAACCTTCACTCCTCACTTTCTTGCCTCGTCAGTAAAATCTGTGGGTCATTTCCGGTTCAGGTAACTTGCCAAGCGCATGATATAACGCGATTTCCGCACATCTGTAGGTCC